>JACRMA010000094.1:22138-30154 GCA_016235085.1 Candidatus Zixiibacteriota bacterium | reverse complement strand
AATCACGGATTTGATCTTTCTCGACCACACCTCTCCGTTGTTCGACCCCTGCCGTCTGAAGAACGCCCAGGAGATGCTGGCCTGCGAGGGCGTGATCGCCACCCTGTTCTACCGCACCAGCACCGACTCCATTCTGTCGAATCACTATCGCAGCTCCGTGTTCTACGAGCAGTTCCTGCGCGACTCATTTCCGGCCGGTATATCCGTCGAGAGTCTCTTTACCCCTCTGGAGAATGTCCTGCTGAAATCCGCGTACGTGATGTACCAATTCAAGGACAAGCTCACGGAACGGAGCTCGCCCTTCCTCGAATTCATCAACAACTGGTGCACATTGTTCCCAGAGGACAAAGAAGAATTGCTGAGCGTCTTCCTGAGTACGACTGTCGGCAAGACAGTCACCGACAGTCTCGGGGCCGTCTACGAGAAGATGGCCTATGCCGGGATGGTGGGGCGCTTTAACGAATACAAACGGCTGCGGAAGATTTACGAGGATGGTCTTGCACGTCTAACCAGCGATGTCCTCACGCAGAAGGTTGCGTTTGATGCCAACGTGGGGCCACAGCTTTGGGTGGAAAACTCGGCGTTGTCCATTCCCGTGACGCTCTTCGCCCCGGAGCCGAAATTCCCGCTCAATGTCAATATCAACACGGCATCCGTTTTCGATCTGGCGAGCTTCCCCGGGAACTCGATGGCGCAGGCACAGGGTATTATCCGCGCGCGCGACAAGCAGGGCTGGTTCAAATCGCTGGATGAAGCGCGGCAGAACGGGTTTAAGTTCTGAAATAGGTCCCATTGGACCTATGGGGCAAATTGAACACCAGAATTCACGAACCGGAACCGGAGCAGATCGACGCGGTCCGCGCGCTGATCGAGGAATACGCCCGCTCGCTGGGCATCAATCTCGAATTCCAATCCTTCGAAAAGGAAATGGCCGGGTTCCCGGGTGAGTACGCTCCACCCGGTGGGTGTGTGCTGGTCGCGGAAATCGACGGGCGCGTGGCTGGGTGTGCATGCCTGCGCCGATTCGAACCGGGAATCTGCGAGATGAAACGTTTGTACGTAATCCCGGAATACAAGGGGCAGGGACTGGGCCGCGCCCTCGCTCTGGCAATTATCGAAAGGGCGAAAGCCAGGGGGTATGAGCGTATGCGTCTTGATACGCTTGCCGATATGCAGGCTGCCCGGGCACTCTATCGCTCTCTGGGCTTCCAGGAATGTGCCCCCTATCGTCACAATCCCCTCCCCGGTGCATCATTCATGGAATTAACTCTGATTACGGTCTAGCACGCGGTCAATATCGCCAGCCCGACTGGGGCGAGTCAGGCTGTCATTCTGAGTCGCGTAGCGACGAAGAATCTGCTGTCTGTTCCCGCATGCGGTAACTTCCGAAAGACACCAGATACTTCGTCGCTAATTGTCAACTCACTTCGGGGTCTCGTCAGGCCCGCTCCTCAGGATGACGGGGGCACGGGTTGGACGGCTAGCATCACATCTTTGATCCCTCACTAAGCCCGAAAAGATGATTGTCCCGGCGTTCTGGCCCTTGTATTTTATGCCCGGGTCATGAAACGTATACCCTGGCTGACTGATATTCATCTGAATTTCCTGGAAGAGCCAAAGTGTGAGCTCTTTTTGGAAGAGCTCGCACGCGGGCAATTCGATAGCGTCATCCTTGCCGGGGACATTGCAGAAGGGCACACGATCACCACGTATCTGCGACGAATGGCATCCTGGCTGCCCTGTCCGATCTATTTTGTCCTGGGCAATCACGACTTCTATTTCAGCAATTTCGCCGATGTCCACCGGGCCATCCGGCAACTGTGCCACGCCCACCCAAATCTGCACTGGCTTAGCGATTCCGGAATTATCCCTCTGACCGAAAGTACTGCCCTGATCGGCCATGACGGCTGGGCCGATGGCCGGTTCGGCGATTTCTTCAATTCCAATGTGGAGATGACCGACTATTTCCTGATTGAGGATCTTGCCCGATTGGATTCCCAGACGCGCTTCGCCCGACTGAATGCGATCGCGGAACGGACCGTGTCGTACGTCGACCGGCTCTTACCTGAGGCGTTACGCCAATACGAACGCGTGGTTCTGGTCACCCACGTGCCACCGTTCCGCGAGGCTTGTCTCTACGAAGGCGAAGTCAGCGATGATCATTATCTGCCCCATTTCGCCTGCCGGGCTCTGGGTGAGTCGCTGCTGCAAATCATGAGTGAATTCCCCGACGGTCATCTCACCGTACTGTGCGGCCATACCCACGGCCGCGCCCATGTCGAGGTGGCGCCGAACCTGGTTGTCAAGACCGGCGGCGCCGAATACGGCTCCCCGGCCATACAGGAAGTCCTTTCGCTCTAGCATTCCGGTAATTCAAGTCCGCACAATGCGCCGATTCCCGGTGCCTCGAAATCGTGCGCAGAGGGCCGGTTTCTCGATCTTCTCGTGATCTAACCCGTTAGAAATCTTGGCCTTACATTCCCAGGCACGTCGCTTGCTTGATCTGGCTGTGACCGCCGGTCTTGGCGGGGAGAGGTGAGGAGAGGAGACACGGTCATGAGCGCTCGGAGGACTTTCGTAATAGCAATCCTGGTGGCGGCATTTGGCGCCCTGGCGATCAGCACTCCCAGTGAGGCCCGAATTCGCAATCGGCGTCCATCGCGGGAACCCGCACGTGAGAACTTCAACCAGGGCGGATTCCAGCTCTATGCGGGGCTGGGCGGACAGGGATATGAAATCGAAGACAATGATTATGCGTTCCTGGATGACCGGGGATCCGAGGGCATGTTCTTCCTGGGCGCCGCAGTTGGCCTCAGCAACGACGTGTCGCTCTTTCTCGAGGGAGCGGGTTCACAGCATCAGACCGATATCGGTGACGTCATCTTTGGCTACACACATATCGGCCTGAAGGTGGCGCCGACGGCCGGTACCGGACGGTCATGGCAGCCGTACGGCAAGATCTCGGCCGGCGGGATGTTTCTCCTCGAAGACGACCAATCGAACGGCAGTTGGCATCATCACGACCGCAACGGCTACACGGGCCCGTCAGTCGCACTGACTCTCGGAATCGACAAGTTCCTTAGCCGTCACGCGGCCTTGTACGGCGAGTTCGGAGCGATGATGGGGCGATTGGAAACGCGGGTAATCGATGGCCAGGATCATGAGTTGGCCCACAATGTCGGAGTGACCTCAGCGCGGCTCCAGTTCGGAATTCGAGTCAGATTGTAAGTGTCCCAAGCCCATGGTGGGCAGGGGCACAAAACGGTGTCCCGTCCGGCGTCGGGGCGCCGTTTTCCTTTGAGTTCTCCACAATCACGTCCAGTCGACCGGATATCGCCACCCGACTTCCCGGCCGAAGCTCCCCCGCAACCCAATAACCATCAACGGCTTGCGGGGCTACTTTGCGCAGATTGTCACAACTGGATTGTGGCCGGCCGCAACTTATAAACAATCGTTGCCGCAGAACGTATATTACGACGCTGAACTCCGACCAAGACTCCCCCAGACAAAATGGGACCGGTGGGGCCCACCTTCGGGTTGGGTGATCAGTCTTGACGGTTGGAGAAAATGGTGGTTTGATTGGTGACGCGGGATGACGCCAGGATGCGATCCCGCCTCTCGGGAGGTAAGTGAAGTGAACGGAATGAAAACTGCGGCACTGTTGGCGGCTCTGACCGTCCTGTTTATTTTCATTGGCTCGCTTCTCGGCGGCCAGCAGGGCATGATGATCGCCTTTGCCTTTGCCGTGATCATGAACTTTGTCTCGTACTGGTTCTCGGACAAGATCGTCCTGCGCATGTACGGCGCCAAAGAAGTGAGCGAGGCCGAGGCGCCGAGCCTGGTGCAACTTGTCCGCCTGAACGCGCAGCGTGCCGGACTGCCGATGCCGCGCGTCTACATCATTCCCAGTGGGTCCCCCAATGCATTTGCCACGGGACGTAATCCGCAGCACGCCGCGGTCGCCGTGACCGAGGGGATTCTGGACCTGCTGACCCAGGACGAGCTTGAGGGCGTGCTGTCGCATGAGCTGGCGCACGTCAAGAACCGTGATATCCTCACATCGACCATTGCGGCGACGATTGCCGGGGCGATCACCATGCTCGCCCACATGGCGCAATGGGGCGCGATGTTCGGTGGATACGGAAATCGCGATGACCGCAACAGCGGCGGCGGGCTCATCGGGCTTTTGGCCATGGCGATTCTGGCGCCGTTGGCGGCGATGCTGATCCAGATGGCGATCTCGCGTTCACGCGAGTACGCGGCCGATGCCACCGGCGCGCAGACGTGCGGGAAACCCTTGGCGCTGGCCAGTGCACTGCGCAAACTGCACACCGGCGCCCAGCGGCGTCCGCTCGAGGCGAATCCCGCAACGGCGCACATGTTCATCATGAATCCGTTGAGCGGGCAGTCGTTCGCGACCTTGTTCTCGACCCATCCGCCGATCGAGGAGCGCATCGCGCGGCTGGAATCGCTGACGTACGCGCGCTAAGGATCTGCCGACTCGATGGAACTCGCCGGATCCGCCTCAACTCCAAACGACCCCGATCGATTCAAGACAAGGGGCGGGCAGTGTTGCCCGCCCCGTTCTCTTCTGTCATCACACCCCTTCGGTTTCTCCGCCGTCACTCTTGTTCCACCACAGATCACTCCGGTTTTGCCGGACGTCACTTCCTCTTCCCCGCACGTCACTCCCGCGAAAGCGGGAGCCCAGTCGCTGGTGCGTCTCTGGTTTCCCGCTTTCGCGGGAATGACATCAGGGATATCAAAGTTCAAGTATCGGAGAGTCGTCTTGAGCGATTAATGGTATGAAGAGTCTGGTCGGTGAACTCCTTCTCATCGGGATCCTGATCCTGATCAATGGCTTCTTCTCCGGCGCCGAGGCCGCGCTGATCGCCGTGCGCCGCTCGCATGTCAATGAATTGGCGGCGCACCATGGCCCTGCCGGGCGGGCGCTTAAGATTCTCAAGGATGCCCCGGACAAGTTTCTGGCCACAGTGCAATTCGGCGTCACGGTGGTCGGAACGCTCGCATCGGTGCTGTCGGGTGCAACCGTCGTGCAGGCGCTCGCACCGGGAGTAGCCCGGCTCCCGTGGGAATTCACCCACCGCTGGCCGGAGCAGATTGCCATCGTGATTGTCGTGGTCGCGATCGCGTTTGCGACACTCGTGATCGGCGAACTGGTGCCAAAGTATCTGGCGATTACGCGTCCGGAATCGATGGCGTTGCGCGTCGCCCGGCCGATTCACTGGTTATCACGCATCGGCTATCCCATCGTCATGGTTTTGACCGGCGTGTCGCGCTTTATCACACGCCTCCTCGGCGTCAACGCCACCGACCAGGCGCTCCCCGTTTCGGATCAGGAAATCCGGCACCTGGTGCTTGAGGGCCGGCTCCATGGCTCAATTCATCCGACCGAGCATCATCTGATCCACCAGGTTCTGGATTTTTCGGATACCACGGCGCGCCAGATCATGACGCCCCGCCCCGACATCGCCGCGATTGAAATTGAATCCCCCATCGACGAGACATTGCGCCTTATTCGTGAAGAGGGATACTCCCGGTACCCGGTGTATGAGCAGACAATCGACAAGATCCGTGGTGTGGCCTACACGAAGGACATCATTCATCTGATGACAGAGGGCAGCCCGATTATTCTGACCGATCTGGTTCGGCCGGTCGTGTTCGTCCCGGACTCCATGCCGATCGTGAAGGTGCTGGCCAGGTTCCAGTCGGAGCACCGTCATATGGCAATTGTCCTCGACGAATTCGGCGGCACCGCGGGGCTCCTGACCATGGAAGACATCCTGGAGGAGATCGTCGGCGAGATTCAAGACGAGTACGACGCTGAGCCGTCGGATTTTCAAATGCTGCCCGACGGATCAGCGGTTGTGTCCGGCGGACTTTCGATTATCGACTTCAACGAACGCTTTGGCGCCCATCTTCCCAGCGGCCGCGCGGACACGCTGGCGGGGCTGATGTCGGTCGCACTCGACCGGATTCCGCACCGGGGCGACCATCTGGAACTCGAAGGCGTTCGCCTCGAGGTCGCCTCCCGCGAGGGCCGCCGGGTGCGGCTGCTGCGGGTCAGAAAGATTCCGGAATCGAATCACGACTGATACGATCTTCTGCCGCGTAATGAGCAATCCGACGCCCGCCTGCCGCGTATGCAGCAATTCGCATCAGATCCGGATTGGTGAATTGCCTCTATACGTGCCCGGTGGTCAGGCGCCCAGTGACCTTCTGAGATGCAAGAACTGCGGGACATGGGCCCGGTCGGTGAACTTCGCGGATCCTGAAATCCAAAAGCACTTCAACGTCACAAGCTATACCGTGCCGGAGCGCGAGGAGCAAATGCGCTCGGCAAGGACTGAATTCTTCCGCAGCATAATCGATCTGGCGTCCCGTTGTGCCAACGCGCCGGCAACCGGGCCGCGAGTGCTGGACATCGGCGTGGCCTACGGCCATCTGATTGAGCTATACCGTGAAACCGGAGCCGAATGCACCGCGCTTGAGATCGTTGACCAATTGCGCGAACGCTTGCTCGCGAAAGGGTACGCCGCCTACAAGACAGCGCTGGAGATTCCGGCCGACGCCCGGTTCGATGTCATCACGGCGATTGACAGTTTCTATTATTTCGAGCAGCCTGTGGAACTTCTGCGGGAACTGCGGCCACACCTGAAGTCAGAGGGAGTGCTGATTATCCGTCTGGCGAATCGCACACCGGTATTTCGGCTGCTGCAAATGCTCGGCAGGCCGATATCGCGCGATCTCTTCGGCGACGTGAAACACAACTTCACCTATGGCGCAATCCGTCTGCTGCTGGAGAAGACCGGCTACCGGATCGAACGCACCGTCCTGACCGAGAAAGGGAAGAAGGGCATGCCGTTTCCCAAATGGCTGTATTACAAGCTCTCGCCGGCCGTCAGCCGGATCACCGGCATGAAGCTGACGCCGGGGATGATCCTCGTGTGCCGGGGACGGGATACCAAGGAGTGATCTTCCCGCGCAAGTGTACGTCCTACCATACCCGCTCAACGGGGACCGGCAGACCGACACGCATAAAAAAGCGTGCGAAAGCTTGGGACAAATGCTCGCGATATGGTGGCAACAAGCGCAGCCTTGGTGTCCCGCGTTCCCGAAGGAGAGACTCGAGAAAACCACGTGGGATTGTGAAAACCTCATGAAAATCGACAACGCGCTGTTCCAAGCTTAGTCCCTCAATTGCAGACGCATTCAGCATTGCGAGGTTCCACACAAAACCGTTGCAAACCTGTGAGCAGTGTCGCTCCCAGTTCCGCGAGGTTGGATTCTGAGAGTTCTGCCTTAAGGACGATTCCCAAAGAGATTTGTGATCTGAAAGTGGCAGATGCGGACACAGGATGACGTTCTCAACTTTCTGCTCCTCGAGATCGCACGCTTGAGTCATCACAACAACGTCGGCTTCAGCAGCCACCACCATCTCAGGAAGGACCTCCGGATTGTTCGCCACCTCAAAGCGAGTAGTACTCCAGTCCCACTGAACTATCGGACAATTGAGGACTAGATCGCCTTGAGTCAGGGGAGTTCTCGCATCAACCCGTCTGTACCATGGATCAGTCATCGTCTAGGTCAACTGCCCTACTATCAATCCTCATCCGGGGTTCCCAGCGTGGGAGTTTAGCCGTCCTCAAGTTGATTGTGAATGCGAACAGAGTCTTGCGTGCGTGCTTGACGGCAAATACTCCTCCTCCGTCTACATCAATTAAATCGCTATGTGGAGATTCCGTGAGAAGAGATCCAGCTGTTGTGGCCGTGGGTGGATCACAAACCATCCAGATAGGCCCTAGTCCTGATTCAATCAGATCAGGCCCCCCCGGTATCAGAGTCGAGACCTGAGCACTCGATTCCGAATCTTCGAGTTTGAGGTTGCGAACCCATGCGGACGTGACACGAATATCATCAGGCTGAGGCATTGAGCCAAGGGATACGATAAGATGTTGCCATTCGGGGCGAATCTTAGCGTGGAACCTATGCCCA
>JACRMA010000094.1:3108-22108 GCA_016235085.1 Candidatus Zixiibacteriota bacterium | reverse complement strand
TTCTGGAGTACATAGTACGGTCGGTGAGTGTAGTGTCCAAACGTCTCACGCGGTGTTTCGGCCACCCACGGCTAGTTGCACCTTCTCGTAAGGTGGCCTCGGCCGTCAACAAGGCGTCCAATGCCGTGACTGCAGGAAAGGAGTATGCTTTCACATCCCGATCCGACATGTAGCGCCCTGATCGTTCCGACACGCTGTTCACATTTCACCCCACAGAGTGTGAAGTTCTCTCGACGTCAAATCCTTAAACCCCCGAACGACCCATGCATGTCCAAGGTCAAACCAATCAAGTACATTGGCCAGACTGCTTCCATTCGGCGCTCCACGCGCGGTAAGTTCTAATATGACAAGTCTCTTCCCATCACTACGTCGAAGTGCTGGCTTGAATGACACATGTAAACGGCCCAACTTACCCGTCATTTCGTAGACTGCGGACCACTGAAGAACGCTAGGTGATGGCAAGAAGCCACTTTCCGTGTTCCGGGCAAGTAGAGGCGAAACCTGGCGAATGTCCAATCGACGGCCATCGGCGTATTCGACCTCAATGTGGTTAACGTATGTGACTTCGCATTGATTCACTTCGGGCTCGCCCAAATCACTCTGTCGAAGAAATTCACAGAAGGTCCGCCACTCCGTTTCGAACTTAGGGCGGATTGTCGTGTACTGCGGGTACTGGTCCTCCGAAGCAATCCGCCTCCAGTTGTGAATGAGCCTGTCGCTCTGCAACTGAATGAGACTTCGTTTATCATCTGACACAAACCAGCACCTTACGTGCGCCTCGCTGGTCAACTCCATGACAGTCGATGAGGGACTAGTCTCCGTCCCAAATTGCTCACTCATTGAAGGCAACGGTGGCATTATCTCAAACGTAGGATATCTGGGACGGATGGTGTCCCAGAACCGTCCCAACTCGGACGTTACTAGAGCATCTAAAGGCGTGAACTGAACCGATAGAACGGTTTCAATGACAGGGGGAGATTTGAATTTTGGTAGACTTGCGTAGTCCATAGCTACTGCCCCTTCCCCCATACCGCGGGCCCTTCCGCGATCCGACCTCCAAGGATCATGCTCGTACCACCGGCAGCAAAACCGACGTGATCACACGCGGGACAGTTTCCCTCGCCCCTACACATCCAAATTCCGCACGTACTTCGCGTTTTCCTCGATGAACTTGCGGCGCGGTTCGACTTCGTCGCCCATCAGCATCGTGAAGATGTGGTTGGCCTCGGCGCTATCCTCCAGCGTCACCTGCAAGAGCGTGCGCGTCTCCGGATCCATGGTCGTCTTCCAGAGCTGCTCCGGGTTCATCTCGCCCAGGCCTTTGTAGCGTTGCAGGCCGATACCGATGCCCTTGGCCCCGCCCATTTCCACCATCAGCCGTTCCTTCTCGTCGTCGGAGTAGGCGTAGACTTCCTTGGCGCCCTTCTTGAGACGGTACAGAGGCGGCTGAGCGATGAAGACATGGCCGGACTCGACTAATTCCTTCATATGCCGGAAGAAGAAGGTGAGAATCAGGGTGCGAATGTGCGAACCATCGATGTCGGCATCGGTCATGATGATGATCTTGCCGTAACGCGCCTTGGCGGCATCGAAATCGTTTTCGCCGATACCGGTCCCGAGTGCCGTGATCATCGCCCGGACTTCGTCGTTGGACAGAATCTTGTCGATGCGCGCTTTTTCGACGTTCAGAATCTTTCCCTTCAACGGAAGAATCGCCTGGAATCGCCGGTCGCGTCCCTGCTTGGCATTGCCGCCGGCCGAGTCGCCCTCGACGATGAAAATTTCGCATGATTCCGGATCGGTCATCGAACAGTCGGCAAGCTTGCCCGGAAGTCCGCCCGAGTCGAGCGCCGATTTGCGCCGCGTGAGCTCGCGCGCCTTGCGCGCCGCTTCGCGCGAACGGCCGGCCGACATGACCTTCTCCATGATCCGGCGCGCCACGGAGGGGTTCTCCTCGAAGAACTCGTTGAGTCCCTCACCGACGATCGACTCCACGATGCCTTTCGCCTCGGAGTTGCCCAGCTTGGTCTTGGTCTGGCCCTCGAACTGCGGATCGGCGATGCGCACCGCGATCACCGCGGTCAATCCTTCGCGGGTATCCTCGCCTTCGATGGTGAAACTGGCATTCTTCAAAAGGTTGTTCTTGCTCGCGTAATTGTTGACCGTCCGGGTCAGCGCCGATTTGAAACCGGACAGATGCGTGCCGCCCTCGATCGTGTTGATGTTGTTGACGAAGCTGAAAATGTTATCCTGGTAACCGTCGTTGTACTGCAACGCGATTTCCACTTCGATTCCGTCGCGGGCACGTTCCAGTACTACTGGCTTCGGATGAAACGGCGTCTTGTTCTCGTTGAGATACTCAACGAATTGCTTGAGACCGCCGCTGTAGGAGAAGAGCTGCTTCTTGTCCTTTGCCTCATCGACGATCTCGATCTTGAGGCCCTTATTCAGGAACGCCAGCTCGCGCATGCGCGCCGCCAGAACATCGAAAGAAAACCCGGTCTTGGGGAATATCTCCGAATCGGGCTTGAACGTTGTCTTGGTTCCCGACTTGGCGCGCTTGCCAATCTTTTTCACGGGTCCGGTTGGTTCACCGCGGACATACGACTGCGTATGCACTTCGCCGTCACGGGTGACTTCGACGGTACAGAGTTCCGAGAGGGCATTCACCACCGACACACCAACCCCGTGCAGACCGCCCGACACTTTGTAGGTCTGGTGGTCGAACTTGCCGCCGGCGTGAAGCATGGTCATCACCACTTCGAGTGCCGGCTTGTGCTGGGTGGGATGCATGTCCACCGGGATGCCGCGGCCGTTGTCAGTCACCTCGACCGATCCGTCTTCCTTGAGGGCCACTCTGATGGAATCGCAGAAACCGGCCATCGCCTCGTCAATCGAGTTGTCCACAACCTCGTAAACGAGATGGTGCAGTCCGCGCGTGCTGATGTCACCGATGTACATCGCGGGACGGCGCCGCACCGCCTCAAGTCCCTTGAGGACCTGAATAGTTTTGGCATCGTATTGGGCGCTTGCTTTTGACTTTGTCACTTCTTCGTCCACCAACTCGGCCATCGCCGACTCCTTCATCTCACAACGTCCTCGCGCCAGCGGATCGCCGGACCATCCGAGGGTTGCCGAACTGCGCTATGATTTCGGCAGAGGGTTCGCAGCCATATGGCCGCGACCAATCTGCGCCGCCACCCCTTTTGCAGACCACCGTCCCCGAAAATCAGGGGCCGGTAAACATGATATCGCTGACGAGCTCTTCTGCCAACTCCTCATTTATCCTGGCAATGAAGACATCCTTTTGAAACAGCAACTCCTGCCGCCAGACGGGGGAATCGACCACGACGAAAAGCCGGCCGGCATCAATCTTGAGCACCCGCGTGTGCCCGGCGATCTCCGGCCCGACCAGATCCGGCCATAGATGCTCTACGGAGGCCTGCTTGACCTTCTTGGCAATGCCCAGACTCGCCAATTGGCGGCCGATAATCGAGGCGATAGGTTCGGGTTTGGCCATGGTTATTTCCGGTCAACGGTCGCACAACTTTGACTCTTCATTATACGCACAAAGCACCATTTCGACAAGCGATTCCACACCCAAAATGGCGCCATAATTAAATATCGCACAATGACTTAAACGCGTCCTGAGTGCTGCGTTAGCCGTGAGGCCTGTTACCACGTCGCCCCACAGGCATGTTGCGTTCGGGGCTCGAGCTCGGAGCGCATTAGGGAGGGCAAACCTAGGGATTGTCCCTGAGCTTGTAGCCCAGATTCTTGATCGTTATGACAGCGTCGGCCAAAAGCGGGATCTTTTCACGGAGATGGCGGACATGGACATCGATGGTGCGCGTGTTGCCGATCTCCACATTCCCCCAGACCGTGCTCAGAAGGTAGTCGCGCGTCAGCACGCGCCCCCGATTGCGAAGGAACGCTTCCAACAATCCGAATTCCTTTGTGGTCAAGTCGATCACCGCACCATCTATGCTCACCTCAAACCGGCTGCGGTCCAGCGCCAGCGGTCCGTAACTGTAGGCGACGCGTGATTTCTCGCTCCGCTCAATGCGGCGCAGCACCGATTTGACCCGGGCCACGAGTTCCTTGACGGAAAACGGTTTAGCGATGTAATCATCAGCGCCGATTTCAAGCCCCAGCAGCTTGTCGCTCTCATCGCCCTTCGCGGTCATCATAATGATCGGGATCAATGCAGTCCGGCTGTTCCGGCGCAGCCGCTGCGCGATCTCAAGACCATCGATGCCTGGAAGCATGAGATCGAGGATCAAAAGATCGGGCAATTCGGCCTCGGCGCGGGCAAGAGCGGTTCGGCCATCGCCGATGCGGGAGGCGCTAAATCCCTCCCGTTGCAGATACCGGAGCACCAGTTCTCCGATGTCTTTCTCGTCTTCCACAACCATGATCTTCTTGGCCGATTCCATAGTTCCTCGTTCCGGTTCCGGTTCTTTCCCGGTCGCGCGACCGCCACTCGACTATAGAACCGCCCGATCTGTTACGCCGGCGTGACGGCAACGTTAAGAGTGTGCAAATTCTGGTGTATCGTGTCGTGCAGTCCCGCGATTCTGTGTAGGCACGATTATTTACCCGGCCTTAACTGACACACAATTACCTCGCAACTCCCGTCCTGCAAGTTCGGCGGCGACAACCGGTGGCAACACCGTTTGCGACGCGTGCTGAGCGTGAGCTTGTGAATCAAGGTGGTGGCGCAGAAGCGGCACACCGCAGAAGAGAAACCAAATCTGGGCTTCGGCCCAAACAGGAGGACGTATGTATTCGAAAGGGCTCAAGAGTTTTCTGGCAATTGTGAGTATCGCAGTCGTGTCGCTGATCTGCCGAGCGAGCGTTTACGCGCAGTGCTCGCCGGCGGCCCCTACGACGATTGGGGACGTGAATGGCGATGCGGGGATCGACGTCTTTGATGTCATCGGGTTGATCGGCATTGCATTCAGCGGAGAGCCGGCATCACACTTCCTCGGATCCGAAGACATCAATGGCGACGGTGGCACAGATGTTTTCGATGTCATCTCCGTGATCGGCGTGGCCTTCTCCGGCGACCCGACCGTCTTCCCGCCGCGCGTCTATCCGCTGACGGGACGTATCGGGCAGGGCAGCCGGCAGCTTGTGAAGGACCCCGCGATGCAATACCGGATCTACGGCGTCTGGTCGATTGGCAGTGATACCGTGAACGGCAGTACGGACACCGTCAGTGTCTGCCAGAAGACCGACACCCTGATTATTCCCCCAGGAGTTGTCGTTCAGGGGGACTCCTCTCGATCCGTTCCGTCCGCGCTCGTTGTCCGCCGCACGGGTTACATTCTGGCCGTCGGGACAGCGGCCGAGCCGGTTGTCCTCACGAGCATGATGCCCGTGGGCTCCCGGAATCGGAGCGACTGGGGAGGAGTTGTTATCAATGGTGCGGCTCCCAACAACAACCGTCCCAGTTACATGTACAACACGGAGGGCGGTTTGAACGTGGGCAAGGGCGGCGGCAACATCCCGAACGACAACAGCGGATGTCTGGTGTATGTCAGAGAAGAGTTCTCCGGACGCGAGTTCTCTTTGGACAACGAGCTAAACGGCATCACGCTCAATTCCGTTGGTTCCGGCACGACGCTTGAATATGTCCAGGTCAATGCCAGCGCCGATGACGGCATCGAATGGTTCGGTGGCACGGTCAATATCAAGCACGCGGTCATCAGTAATTACGATGACGACAGCTTTGACACAGACCTTGGCACACCGTTCAAAGGCCAGTTCCTGCTGGCGGTTCAAGATCGGAATGCCCCTGGTTCCGCCAATCACGAGTCGTTCGAGTGGGACAATCACCCGGATCCGGCCACCGAATACGAGGATCTGCCGCGCAACATGCCAACCGTGTACAACACGACCCATGTCGGTATGGGCCACGAGTTCATCGCCGCACCCAACGAAGGCGTCCACATGCGCCGTGGCACCGCCGGCCAGATATTCAACACAGTCTGGACACGTTTCAGATCGGCGGTCGATTTTGATCATGCTCCCACCACGCGCCTGATCACGGCCGACTCGATTCACATCGGTTTCTCCGTTTGGTACGATTGCGGCAGGTGGGCAGATGATGCCGACTCGCTGGGCAATGAGTTCAAGAACAACCCAGTGTACAGTAACCAGGTATACCTCAACCCGACCGCCAATCCGGCGCTGGCACCGATTCTGGTCGCGGCGTCGTTCGGCGATGTTGGATTCCCCGACTTTCGTCCCATTACTCCGGCCAACCCGATCGGACTCGACGTCGCGGCTGGCGCGACTCCTCCGAACGACGGGTTCTTCGATCCGACCGCAACCTACCTGGGATGCGTGAAGGCGAATGACCCGGCGCCCTGGTACAGCGGGTGGACCAATTGGGACGAGCACTAGAATTGCACCGCGGGAGGCGTGGTGATTTGGTGAACTCAACAAACACAACAGTTAACGATGGTAACTGACTTGGCAGACAACGCCCCGGAGTGGCCCCCCGCCCCGGGGCGGTGTCGTTCTAAACCGACAACGCGAGGTTTGATTTGACTGAACTCAAGACCAGCAGAGTGCCCGCGCGCCCCCAGTGGATTCTCCCGGCTGCCCTGTGCCTGTCATTGGCTTTGCTAATTGTGACCGGTTGCGGGAAACGCCAGACCCGGTTAACCGATACCTCCAGCTCGCCCGAGGAAATCTGTCAACGGACTCTCGATGTACTGAAACACAATGACACATTGGGGCTCCAGCGACTCCGGCTTACGAAATTCGAACATGACTCACTGCTCGTTCCGCAGATGCCGGCCACGCCTGCCGGAGTTGGGCGCGACATGGACATGGCCTGGCGTATGCTCGATCAGAGGAGCATTAAGGGGATTCGGCGCGCCATGGAGGACTACGGCGGCCAGAAGTTCTCACTTGTCACGGTGCGGTTCACCAGGCCCGCAGAGAGATTCGGCGATCTTGTCGCTCACAAAGGAACGGAAGTGACCGTGCGCGACTCGACGGGCGCGGAGTTGGTGCTTCCCATCTTCGGATCGATCTTGGAAGACAACGGACGCTACAAGCTGGTCAGCATCAGGGATTAACTGCAACCCAGAAGGGACCAATGATGAAAGGCAACAAAGGCAAAGGGCATGTCTTGTCAGAGTCTCGCGTCACGAGAATCCTCTCCAATGCCAAGCAGCCCGCCAAAACAGAGTGGCATGCACTGTCGCTGCAGCAATTGACCACTCCGGAGTTTGTCCGGGTCGTGAACTCGATCCTGGCCGACGAATACGCTCTCCTGCCTGATCTGTTCCAGGAGGACGGCGACATCAGCGTCAGCCTTACTCCTGTTCAAGAGGAGCGAAGCGTACATCCGGCCGACGGTATCTGGGCCATGACACAGGACGCCCTCGCCATCGAATTCGCCTGAAGTACTCGCTCCTGCGCCGCAACGGACTTTCGTGGCTCACTCGCAGCGCATTCTCATACAGTTCCTCAAGCATCGAAAACGTCATTGTTGCCCTGCGCGCCAGACCGGTGACGCAAGTCACACGGCTCATGCCGCGAGAGATTCAAGCATGCCCGTCGATCCGCATGGGATGGCGTCCCTCCCGAAATGCAATCGGGGGCCTCGCCTGGTTGCGCGGCCCCCGCCCACGCCTTCCTTGCCTGTCATATCTCCAAGAAGTTGCTTCTGGGTCACGCGATAACGGGCATCCAGCAGGTTCTTTGCGGTCGCCTTCAGCGAAAGGCCCTGCCAGAGCTTCTGCCCAAACGTCATGTCAAGCTGCTGTCGCGATTTCTCATACATGGGCTCCGTCGGCCATCGTCCAGCGCTGATCAGGCGATCGCCAAAGACGTTGAAAAGAACGCTGATCTCAGTGGTTGCATGCTGGGAGGTGTAGCTGAGGACCGTGTTGATCGTGTATGGGGATTGGCCGTGCAACGGACGGTTGAGTTCCAGAGTCCCTCCACCTTGAACGATCCTGACATGGGAACTCACGAAAGTCACGTTTCCTCCAAGACTCACACCCGAGAGAGCGCTCGAAAGGAAATCCAGAGATTTGCGCCCTTCGAATTCGACGCCGCGATCATAGGCCGCCGCCGAATTCTCAAACGTGAAGGTGTTCCGGGAACCTGAGGAGCCCAGAGACACGACACGTTCGATCGGATCCTTGAACGTCTTCCAGAAAGCACTTACAGCAAGCAACTGCCCCGGTTGCGGGTAAATCTCCCACCGCAGATCGTAGTTCATAATGTAAGTGGTTTTCAGATTGGGGTTCCCCACGGTGAGTGGCCCTAGCGCGTAATCCTGGAATGCGAACGGCGAGAGCTCGCGGTACTCCGGCCGGGCGATTGTACGGCTGACAACCCCCCTGACATTCGAACGCTCGGACACGGCCCAGATCACACTGGCCATCGGGAGCCAATCCTTGGGATTGGAACGAATCCTGACTTTCGACCGGGGATCAGTGGCCGGGTAGGAGCGATCAGCCGAATTGACCGTTAGCAGGTTTTGCTCGTAGCGGGCTCCACCCACGAAGCGGAATCGCCCGAACACGGTGAAGTCGGACATCAGATAGACCGCCGTGTTGTGTTCGCCGGCATCGTAGTGATCGTCTGCGAACGTGCCGTTCTCCAGACGATACTGATTCCTGCCGGACCCGATGTTCGCCGGCACGAAGATGCTCTCCGCCAGCCCGTTGGACGGGGCCTGACCATAGCTGTCAAACAGATACCGGCTCGCCGCGAAGGCGCGGTCCTTGGACCCTACGAAAGTCCCGAGCTTCAGCCGGGCGTTGGAACCCCAAAACGGTACGGTCCAGTCGAGGGCGAATTGGGCATCGTGGTCCTCCAGATCAGTGAAGATACTGGCACCTGAGTAGCCGGTATGATACCATCGGTACAGCGTGTCATCGGGGGTGGCGCCGGTGTTGAGAAAGTAGAGATTCGAGCGGTTGCCGGGTTCGCTCCGTCCGGCCGCGGCGCGCGACGCTCTCCAGTGAATGAGAGAGTGCGCCAACCCAGGGAAACTGTGATCCCCCGACACCTGGAGGGAAGAAATCCTGCGGCTTAAGAATCGAAGCCGCGTCTCGGCCACGTTCTGATCCGAGTACACGTCAAACCCGGTCGCTGACCGCGCCTCATCCTCACCAATCCGATTGTACACTCCCGCCAGCGACAACTTGTGGTTATCCGAGAGTTTCAGAGTCGAGCTGAGCAGTCCGCCCCAAAGAACGGACTGCACACCCCGCTCAATGTGGTAGTCGAGACTCGGGCCGTAGCCGTCCCATTCGGTGTACCGTTCTTTTGTAGAGCGGTAAGCATTAGCGTAGGTCCAGGAAGCCACGAAACCGAGTTCCCGCTGTCCCCCGAGGCTCAGTCGGTCGCCGATGTTGAGGCTGTAGCCTCCATTGACCGGGGTTCCCATTCGTGTGGGTGTCCAGCGCCGGTCAGCAAGTGCCAGTCCCGCCGCTCTCTGAATGCTTGAGTCGCTCGCCCAGTTGGCATTGTTCTTGATGACATCAGGGACGCCGCGATCCCCGTTGTCGACTCCCATGTCGAGGCCCAGAAATCGTTTCTGGCCGCCCCCGGACGCCAGGCGTTCTTTGCCCGTCGTGGTCGTGCCGTATGATGTGGAGGTTGAGAAGTTCACGATCAATTTGCTGGGAAATTCCTTGGTGGCGAGGTCAACCGTGCCTCCGGAAAAGCTGCCCGGTTGATCTGGGGTATAGGTCTTGGAGGTCACAATATCCTGCAGCAATCCGCTGGGGAATAAGTCGAGTGGAACCTCCCGCCGCTCGGGTTCCGGGCTGGGGAGAGTCGCGCCATTGAGGCGAACATTGGAATAACGCCCCCCCATACCTCTGACGACAAGGCTACGGCCATCCACCACTGAAACACCGGTCACACGGCGGAGGGCATCACCGGCGTTAGCATCTCCGCTTTTCCGAATCATCTCGGCCGAAACGCCATCCGTGACACTGAGCGAGGTCCGGCGCTTGACCAAAAGTGACGCTTCTGTACCCTTCATCCGCTCCACAGTCACTTCAATCGGCTTCAATTCGATGGATTGAGGTGGGAGCACCGCATCGATCACCACCGTCTTGCCCGCATCCACGGTGATCCCGGTAATTCTCTTACTGGTGTGGCCGAGACTGGAGATCACCAATGTGCATATACCAAGGGGCGCGTTTCTGATCGCGTAGTGTCCATCGAGATCACTGGGAGCCCCGATTGTGGTTCCCTCGATCACGATGCTGGCACCCACTATTGCCTCACCGGTCTTTTCATCGAGAATCGTTCCCGAAATCTGTCCGTGATTGGCATTGGCGAAGGCAACGCTTCCCGAGTTGAAGGATGCCACCACGACCAGCACGAGTGCCAGTGCGAAACCGCGTCGCGATACGATGTGCCTCGTCGTCAAGTTCGCTATCCTGCTCAATCGACCCTCCTTTGAATCCCGCGATCTCCAGGGAGGACATTCCCCGACCGTCGCCGAATCCGCCAAGGATCAGATTCAGGGGTTGAGCCGGTATAGGCCACATGTTAGGGATTTGTAAATTCGATGGATTAATGCAAAGTTTCGCTCCCCAAATCGACCTCAAGGCAAACCGTCGAATCTTAAGAGCACTCAAGGGGCGATCTGAGGCCCTGAGGTGTTGGAGGCGAGTTCAGTGCGACTCTTCACGCGCGATAGCCGCCCGATACCAATCCACAATGGTTCCCCACTCAGGCGAGCCGAGTGGGAGACGAACGCGCCGGACGATGGGCTTGTTGGGATCATAGGAAAGCATGATGAGGTTCTCGAACAACTGCTGCTTGTCCTTTGGAGAGAGGAATGCTGTGCTTGTAACTTTTGAGTACGTGGATGCAACCGCCTCGAGGATTTTAAGCTGCTGCTCTACCTCCGAATCGGCCTCCAGCCCATCGACCCATTCAGTGAAGCTGGTCCCGCTGGCCTCAGCGAGTATCGTGTGCAGCCACGAAAGCCTTTGGAATTGCTCCGGAGTCAACACGCGCATCTGTCGAAGCCTCGGGTCCTCCGATGGCAGAAGGCGGGGATCACCGACCTTTGCCGGGCGGCCCGGCCTGCGACGGGAAAGAAACGTCCAACCAGCGAGCAATCCCACACCCAGGCCGATCGCAGTAAACACTGCAGTGAGAATGAAGCTCTCCGACACGTTCCGTCCCTCGCCTGGCTGCGCAATTGACTCCCGTCGAATTCAAGCTACTCTCGCATGCGCGAGGCGGCAAGAGGGAGACTGATTCCTCCGCCTGCAACTATACGATTCTGTCAGTTCCGCTTTCGAGGTCTGCGACTCACAGCTCCCCTGGTCGCTTTCCTCCAAATCTTGGGCTCTGGAACTGCAGGGTGGTGCTGAGTCTGACGCGCTATGGTGACGCCTGGTTTGCGCGGCCGAGGATCCGCACGTTGTCCAGGATGACCATTTCGAATGGCAGCGGGTCGGTGCCGGTGGTCCGATGGCACTCAACGACAATCTTGTACAGACCCTCTTTGAGCAAGGGGACTTCAGCGGAAAACGTCACATTGGCGTTAGCCTTATCAGTCGAGATTATCCCGAGTACCGTCGCCGCGCATAGCGGATCGGAGGAGTGGGACTTGCCGAGCGGTTCGGTGCCGAGTTTGTACAATTTGCTGAGAACGACTTCGCGCCTGTATTCCTCTTCGCGAATGAAGCGCAGCCGCACATGGGTGCGGAACTCTCCATAAATGTCCGGCTGCGCACCCATGAGTTGGAAGAACAACATCATGGTGTCGCCCCGGGCAATAACGTCGTGAACGAGCGGCGGACGCCCGCCCAGACAACGTTCATTCAATACACGCGGATTCAGAAGCCAGCCGTACCCGACCGTCAGACTGTCATCAGTCCAGCCGACCGGAAAGGGAATCGACTTTTTCCAGTGCTGGTTCTTGGGGCTCGCTAGATCGATTCCGGCAACACACTCGCGAGTGGCCCGCGAGACCTCCACTCTTCCGACTTTCTGCAGGGCAACCAGGTCATCATGACCCGGCTTCTCCAGCCCCAAGTCCAACGATATCACCACGCTGTCAAGAAGCAGGACATTGTCCGACCCGCCGGCACTCACCGTTAAGGCACCGGTCACCTGCATGCGATTCCATCCGTTGGAGTCACGAACAAAATCTGTTTCACGCAGTCCCAGGTTGATCACGGTCCACATTGATCGCCAGTCGGACGTATCGAGGATGGCAACCGGCCTCGCGGTCACCGACTGGTCGCTCAGCGGCTCGTCCAGATCGAACGCCGCCACACCCGCAACGAATTGTTCGTTGAACTTCTGCATCGCGAAGGGGCGTGCTGCCAGGCGATTTCTCCTGCCCGGCAAAGGTATCGTATTGCGGTCCTGAGTCGTGGTCCCGCCGCCCCTGGGAAATTCAGTTGTCAGAAGGCGCCAGTAGCCCCAGCAGTCTTCTTGATACACATACTCCTCCCCCGTCCACGAGATGTGGTAGGTCGGCACTGAATCCGGGGGAATCATACGGGGCACGGGAAGATAACCACACAGTTCAGGCAACTGCATACTGGTGAATGCGAGCTCCGGAAGCCCATTAAGGAGAATGAGTCGCCCGATGTCGTCGAAGCGTGATGATAAGAATCCGCCTCCGGGATGCAGAAATCCCCGGCTCTCGCAGTACTCGAGCTTCTCCTCAAGCCCCAGCAGCAATGAGTTTCCGGGAGCGATCGGATCCGAATCGAGCGGGAGGAACAACATGTTGATGACCGAATCGGCCTTTGGCCGTTGGTCCGAAACGCTGTACGGCGCCAGCAGGGCGCGGACGCTATCCGGCCTGCGAAAGAACCCCAAGACCGTCCAGACCGCGGCGTAGTAGTCCTGCGACTTCGGGTCGAGGGTGCCTCTCTGCACACTCCGCTCAAATGGGGTCGCGTTGCTCCCGTGCAAACTGGCCGGTGCCAGCGCCACGCCGAAACCAGCTACGAGCACTGACAGCAATACGCCAACCGGCACAGTCCTGAGATAACTGGGATGCCAGAGCATCGTTCCTCTCAATTGGAGGCGCGGTGATCGCGCCGTTTGATTTGAATGCCGTCAAAGATCACCAGGGCAAACGGACGTGCGTCCCCGCCGGATGTCTGATAGCACTCGCCGACAATCCGGTAGTGCCCGTCACGCACGTCAGGGACATATGTTCCAAGCGTGACGTTTGCATTTGCCGAGGGCGTTTCCAGCACGGCCACTTGTGTCGCCGCGGCAGTGATATCTTTTCCACCCCTGCTGTCCAGAGGCTCCTTCCCCAGACGGTATAGTTCGCTCAGCACAACCTCCCATTTGCGATCCTCCTCTCGGATGAAGCGCAGGCGAACGTGCGTGCGGTACCGTTGCGCCTCGTGGGGGGAGGTTCCTGTCAATTGAAAAAACAGAACAAGGCTGTCGCCCGGAGCGATGAGGTTCTGAACTAACGGCGGTCTTCCCCCAAGGTATCCGTTGTCAAGCACACGTGGATTCAGCAGCCAACCGAAACCGACAGAGACGCTGTCCCCGATCCAACCCACGGGATAGAGAATCGATTTCTTCCAATGCCGCTTCTTCCCAGCGGCGATATCCACCCCCAGCACACGTTCTCGAATTCCGACTGAGGATGCCGACGCGTCGTCTCGCACGATCTTCTGAAGCACGACCAGATCATTGCGTGGCGTCTTCTGCCTCCCAAGGTCGAGAGCCGCGCGGATCGAATCGAGAGCTGTCGGCGAACCGGCGCCGGAAGGCCGTACGCTTACTGCTCCCCGCACCCGCAGACTCTTCCAGCCGCTGGAATCGAATATGAAATCCCTGGCACGAAGTCCCACATTTATCACCGTCCATGTCGACCGCCAGTCGGCCGTGTCGAACATCGACACAGGCTGGATCGTAACAGCACTCTCGCGGAGAGGGGGCAACGTGTCTTGAACGGCCACGCCACTGATCAACTCCTCATTAAGGAGTAGCTGGCCGGCCATTTTCGGCGGTAAACGGTGCGGGCCGCCGCGGGGAAATTCCCGCCCAAGCAGTCGCCAATACCCATAGCAATCCTCTTGGAAGTAGAAGTTTTCCCCCCACCAACTGATCTCATACTGAGGCACCCTGTCGTCAGAGGGACACAGTTGCGGCGGGATTTCCACAATGATCGTTCCTTCCGGCAGCCCGTTTAGCAGAACGAGAAGCCCGATATGGTCGAAGACATCCTCAAGCAGGAGGCCGCCCGTGTGAAGAAAGCCGCGATTGCGCGTGTATGCGATCTTGTCACCAAGCCCGTCGAGGAACGTATTCCCCGCAGCAACCGGGTCCGTGTCGAGAGGGAGAAAGAGGATACTAATGAGCGAATCGGCCTGCCTTCGCTGATTGAGGACGTCCAATTGCGCCAGGAGCCGCCGTGCGCTGTCTGCCCCTTGAAAGAATCCCAGCGAGGTCCAGACTGCCGCGTAGTAGTCTTTCGCCGTCTGATCCAGCCCCCCTTTGAGGACACTGCGTTCAAAGACGTTCTCAGGCTTGTCCTTCGTGGCCTCACTACGCTCTAAGCCACTTAGGTACAGCGCGCAGGCAAGCACCCAAGGCAGGCCTCTGGCAAGAGCCCGTCGGAATCTCATCATTTGTCCCTCCGAGTGAATTACCCGCGAACGATTGCACTATTCCGCAAAAAAATAAGGGCGTATGCTATACGCCCCTACGATTCAATTGATATGGAAAGTTGAACTTCTATTCAGCCAGACGCAACGGCATGATCAGACAGAGATACTCTGATGTCTTGGCTTCTTCGGCGGGACGCACCAGGCCCGCGGAAACCGACGTCGCCAATTTCGCCGCCGATGTCCTGATTGGTCGTCGACAATTCGAGCCGGTCTTTGGAGAGGGAAAACTTGACCTGCCGCGTCAGTGAGTTGGAAAGAACGGCCACCCGGCGCACACCCGCCATCAACGTCGCACCGTCGATGATCATGCGTTTGTCGTTCCCGGACGGAATCACCTGCTCGTAGTTTGGATACGGTCCTTCGATCAGGCGGGTGGTGACGACCGTATCTCCCACCCGGAAGAGAATATTCTTCTCCCCAAACGTGATGCCCAAATCGGCGTCGTTTTCACCCAGAATCTTGATCACCAGCGACAGTGCCTTGGGTGGGATGATCAGGCTGCTTTGATGGCCCGACAGGCGATTGTCCGGAGATGTGACTCTGGCCAGACGATGCCCATCGGTCGCGACCATGTGCATCCCTTTGCCGTTCCCCTGCCAGAGGACTCCGTTCAATGCCGGCCGCGTGTCATCGACCGAGACGGCATAGGCGGTCTTGTGCACCATCATTCGCAATTGATCACCCGGCAGCATGACCTCACCGGCAGTGGGCAATGCCGGCAGTTTGGGAAATTCGTCGGCTGGCATTCCGCTAATGCGATAGACACCCCGTCCAGAGCGGATTTCCATGCGGTTATTGGTCACGGAGACGGTGACATCTTCTTCCGGCAACTCCCGCACCATTTCAGCAAATGTCCGCGCCGGAACCGTTGTTGCCCCAGCCTTGCCCACTTTCGCCGGCACTCCACAGGTTACCGATAAGTCCAGATCGGTGGCCGCCAATTCCACTCTCTCACCATCGCCCTTTAGCAGGACATTGCCCAGAATAGGCAGCGTCGTTCTGGTAGAGACAACAGAAAGGACTGTTTGCAGCTTCTCCGCCAAGCTGTCACGATTCACTGTGAACTTCATATCGGGTCATCTCCACTGAAATGCTCAGAGTTATTCCGCAAACATCCTTTTTGTTTTTCTTTCTTCTTTAAAAAGACAATCGTACTAATCATGGTGTTGAAACGGCAGATAAGTGTCTGCAATCAAACTTAAGCTGGTCGTGCATGGGCAGTTGAACGCAGCAACTTATCAAGGCCGGGGGTGAACAGAGTCCCGTTCACGGCCGGCTGTCCACAATCCTCCTGAGGATACCCCGTTTCTTCCACATCCGTCAACACAAAACTGCGCCTCTACCCACAGCATCCTGACATCCTTGCAAATGGCACCAGCAATACTGTCCTGCGACGTTCATGCCCTGGCGAAGCCGTTGCCGCCGTAGAGAGATGCCACCGCTTGATCAACGCGCAGCTTCAACTCCGGATCCTTGGCCATGGCCTCGCGCACTACGCTGACCGCATGGATAACGGTCGAGTGATCACGTCCGCCGAATTCCGCCCCGATGGATTTTAATGACAGATTTGTGAGGCTGCGTGCCAGGTACATTGCGACTTGGCGGCCCAGGGCAATCTCCTGGGTGCGCTTTTTCGATACCAACTGGGCCGGTGGCACCGAGAACAGTTGGGAAACGGTGTTGATAATCGACGGCAGCGTGATCGGATTGCGATGCGGCGATAGGGTGTCGCGGAGGACATGCTGGGCGGTCTCCAGCGTGATCCGCGCTCCTTCGAGAGACGAGATGGCCAGCAGGCGGATCAGCGCTCCCTCGAGCTCGCGAATATTGGATTGGGCTGCCCGGGCGATGTAGGAAAGGGCATCGTCGGGTACCGAGATCTTCTCGCCCTCGAGCTTCTTGCGAAGAATCGCCACACGCGTCTCGTAGTCCGGGGGCCGGATGTCCACGGTAAGCCCCCATTGGAAACGCGACAGGAGCCGTTCCTCGAGCCCTTTGATATCCCGCGGGGGCCGATCGGCGGTGAGCACGATCTGTTTTCCGTTCTGGTGCAGGGTGTTGAACGTATGGAAGAACTGCACCTGCGTCGATTCCTTGCCGGCCAGAAATTGAATGTCATCGATCAGAAGCACATCGAGCGACCGGTACCGTTCGGTGAATTCTGCGGTTGTCCCCTTGGCCAGGGAGAAAATGAAGTCGTTGGTGAACTTTTCCGAGGTGACGTAAAGCACCTTGGCGTTGGGATTGGCGTCGAGAAGCCCGTTGCCGATGGCCTGGGCCAGATGGGTCTTCCCCAGACCCACCGTCCCATAGATGAACATGGGATTGAACCGGGTCTTGCCAGGCTTCTCCGAGACCGCCTGCGAACCGGCGTGCGCCAGTTGGTTGGATTCCCCGACGACAAAACTCTCAAACGTGTAACGGGGATTCAGCATTGCCGCCGCCCGGGCGTTGGCGACCAGCCGTTCCGGCGGGAAAACGCGTGGGCCGGGATCACGCAGCACCGGTGCGCCGGGAAGCGCCTTCGCGGCGACATGCTCGCGCTCCTTGTGGACGCCGCTGCTGTTCTCCGGAGGGAGGTTCGCGCGGATCACCAGGCGATGCGAGCAGGCGCGCCCGGTTAGCGACGCCAACGCACTGTCGATCTCCTCGCCGTACCGATCCTCAATCCAGTCGGCGACGAACTTGTTCGGTACTCCGATGGTGAGCACTTCATCACTGGCTTCGACCGCGACGGTCGGCTTGAGCCATGTGTAAAAGCTCTCCTTCTTGATTCGTTCTTCTAGAAATGTGAGGCATGAGCCCCACGTGTCTTTGGTGAGGGGTTGCATATTCTCTACCGGGGTGAGGAACCGCGAAAGGGTCTGCTGTATACATCGCAATGCACAGAGCCGTCTTCTCACGGCCAGAGCGCTGCTCTGAGGGTTAGATGCCTGTATCTGAATGTCTTACGCCGACAGAAACAACTCAAAGTACTGGGTTATCCACAAACTGTTAACGGTGCCACCTGAACCGGAAACCTTGGATTCTCAAGATGTTAGAAAACATTGTCAACGTTGTCCACGTATCCATAAGACCTTTTGGTACAACAACTTCAACTGTACGACGGTGCGGGAAAAACTGGGGGAGAGTCAAGCCCTTTCCGAAAAAGGATGCGCTATTGAGGCGTAGGCATTCCGGATCAAGCGGTTGTGGTGTTAATAATCTTCTTTAGGTCCGAGTCATGCTGACCGAACAGGAGGGTCGATTCTTGCGGCTTAGAGCGTCTAGTGTAAGGCGTTGTACAACAACGCGTTATTGATATGCGCGAACTAGGCTACGCCGTGCCGCAATGTCTTGTTTAGTAAGCAGTTCGACGTCTTTGCTTAGAGGACCCCGCCGTTCATGATCTGTGACGTGAAACGGCACCGTTGTAATCCGCTTTATTTCAATGAGTTATGCGTTACGATTGCGGGCCATCACCTAGAATGCCACACGCACCAAGGGCTATCGGCTGGACACCGGGGGCGTGAATAAGTCCTGGCGTGAGTCTACTTCCGTCCCGCCAAATCTAGAAATCTGGCGTCTGATGCGAGCGAAGCAGGGTGCCACGGACAAGCCGATTCTCCGGCTCTTCGGAGAATCTGCTTGTCCGTGTCTTCTTTTCGCAAGCAGAAGAAAGACACGGACAAGGAAGACCGAGCAGAAAGGCCGCTCGGTCTTCCTTGTCCGTGGCACCCCAATCACCGAGCTTTCGATGTGACAGATCGGGATCCACCAATTAGTCTGAATCTACTTTTGTCCCGCCAAACCACGGAATTTGGTGTCTGAGGCGAGCGAAGCGAAGCCGGGGTCTCCGGCGATGAAGGCGGCTGAGCAACTGTAGTACTTCACGGCTTCACGGAGAGACGAGACCGCCTTGTCGTTCTTGCCAACGTTGGCGTAGATCATTGCGGTCAGGTATGCCCGTTCCGCCGGATCGATGGAGCGGAACGACTTCTTGGCCAAGCGATTGAGCTCCGTCTCGTATGCGTAGCCGGGATTCAAGAGACACTGATCAACCAACGTGCGGTACGCCACCGGCATGTTGGTCGAGTCGATGGCGAGTCTCTCCGAATCCAGACGCAGGCTGTTGCGAAATGCCTTCTCGGCGGGCCCTTTCTTTCCATTCGCGCGGTATGCCAATCCCAGTAACCGGGACCACTCGGAGTTGGGAGAATCTTCCGCGGCCTTTTTGAGATGTTCGATGGCATCATCCAATTTGTGTTGCCAAAGCTCGGTGGTGCCCATCAAGCCCAAGGTGGTTGGTGACTTGGGCATCGATTGCAGGGCGTTCCGGGCCTCAGCCTCGGCGTCTG
>JACRMA010000094.1:0-3048 GCA_016235085.1 Candidatus Zixiibacteriota bacterium | reverse complement strand
CCGCGCCGTAAATGCTGCTGCGCCGCCTCCATATGAACCCGGGGTGACCGAGGCGCCAATTCGACCGCCTTCTTCAATAGACTGTCCGCGGCGCCGGTGTTTCCGGAGTTGAACGCCAGGCGCGAGCGGTAGATGTACGGACCGGCGAAATCCGCTCGAAGATCGGTTGTCCTGGCGAATTCGCGATCGGCGTCCTCGGATTTCTGAGCGCCAAAAAGGCTGACCGCCAGCGCCATATGGGCATCCGGGTCGTTCGGGTGCAAGGCCACGGCCCGCCGGGCCGATGCAACACTCTTGGCAGTCGCGCCGCGGAGACGGTGGAGCGTGGACCAGGCGAGATGCAGCTCAACAGACAGTGAGTCTGCGGCCGCCTTTTCGAGAATCGGTCCCGCCTGATCCACCCACTTGGGATTGGGGTCGAAATCGGCATCAATTCTCTGGAGGAGCGTTTGCGCCAGGCCTATGTGAGCCAGGGCGAATGTCTTATCTGAGCCAGCGGCCTTGCGAAAGAACTTTTCGGCCTGCTCGTTGTTATCGGCTGTGCCGAGGTCAAGTGCGAGCCGGCCACGGAGATAGTAGTCAAACGCGTCGGCGTTCGCCGTCAGGTTGCGCGCTAATGCTTTGCGCTCGGCGGGTGAGATCTCCACGGTGAGCGCCTCTGTGATCCCCTTGGCGATTTCCCCCTGGAACTGACTGACGTCTTTCACGTCACCGTTGAACTCTTTGCTCCAGACACTGCTGCCGTCTTCGATCTTCGTCAACTGGGTTGACACCCGGAGTTTGTCGCGATCGCGGTGAGCCGATCCGCTCAGTACATAGTCAGCATTGAGGGCTTTGCCAATCGTCCGTACGGCCGTCGCGTGCCCCTCGTAGGGCATCGTCTCCTGCCGCGGCAGAATCCGGACAGCGCGCAGGCAGGACAGGGCTGAGTTCAAGTCGACTGTGAGCCCCGTCGCGAACGACTGGCCGTCCTTAATCCCGGCCGCGCCCTCAAACGGCAATATGGCGATAGCGGGTGGAATGGTGTCGGTTGCGATTTCTGGTGCCGGTGTGGCTTGTGCGGCGGTGCTCCCGAGAGAATCCGTGGCGGCCACCTGGGTGCGCGCGGAATCGGAAGGCGACACGGACGCGGTTTCGGATTGGCGGGATGGACGCAGGAAGAACCATGCCCCGATCGCGGCAATCACCACGACACCGAGCGCTGGAATCAGAAGCCGTTTGATCGGCAGTGGTCGCGATTGCTTCGACGGGCGCGCTTCCGCCTGCACCTTGTGGGGCTGCGTGACCACCAGCCCCTCCAGCGAGTGCAGCTCGGCGATCATCTCGCCCAGATTGGCGTAACGCTTGCGGACATCCTTGGACAACGCCCGATTGATGATCTGCTGCAGCCGGATGGGAATCTGGGGGCGCAACCGTTCCGGTGGCGTGTAATCCTCGTTGAGAATCGCGTAAATGACCATCGCCTCATGCGGCCCGGAATACGGCGCCTGGCCGGTGAGCAACTCATAGAGCACCGCCCCCAATGACCAGATGTCGGTGCGCTGGTCGACCGGCTCGCCGCGCGCCTGCTCCGGCGACATATAGGCGGCGGTCCCGAGCGTGCTGCCGGTGCGGGTCAGTTTCTTCGAGATGCTGGATTTGGCCAGTCCGAAGTCGACGATTTTAACGACGCCATTCTTACCGACGATGATGTTCGCGGGCTTGATGTCGCGGTGGATGATACCCAGAGCATGCGCCGCCGCGAGGCCGGAGGCGATTTGTGACGTGATATCGACCGCCTGATCGATCGGCAACGGTCCCTGATTGACCAGATCGCGCAGCCCCTGGCCGTCGATGAAGGCCATGGCGATGAAATGATGGCCGTCAACTTCGCTGATCTCGTGAATCGTGCACAGATTGGGGTGGTCCAGTGCCGCGGCCGCCTGGGCCTCGTTCATAAACCGGACCCGGTCTTCCTCATTATCGATGGCGTACGGGGGAAGGAACTTCAACGCCACGATACGTCCCAGCGTGGTATCCTGGGCCTTGTAGACAACGCCCATCCCGCCCGCGCCAAGCTTCTCGAGGATCTTGTAATGTGAGATGATCTTGCCAATCATGTTCGTTTGGAATATACGCCCAGGATGTCAGAAGAACACGGGGAAATGGGGGGCGCTGGGGCTTGACGTGGACCGCCGCTCAAGTACATTCCTGAAAGAAACCCTGCCCGTCGTAGTGCTGCTGGGGATTGACGTGAACCGCCGCTCAAGTACATTCCCATTCCCGTACACCCCCTCGATGCTCGGGCTGGGGATTGACGTGAACCGCCGCTCAAGTACATTCGGTTCCTCAACCGGCCCAGCGCCGTCTACGCTGGGGATTGACGTGAACCGCCGCTCAAGTACATTCTACCTGGCCGTGATGATGACAGACAAGTTGCTGGGGATTGACGTGAACCGCCGCTCAAGTACATTTGTCAGTGCGCAGTGCACGACGTCGCGGTCGCTGGGGATTGACGTGAACCGCCGCTCAAGTACATTCCGACGCAGTGCCTACCGTCAGAGCGGGATGCTGGGGATTGACGTGAACCGCCGCTCAAGTACATTTGGCCCTGCACGTTCATCCCCATGATCCAAGCTGGGGATTGACGTGAACCGCCGCTCAAGTACATTTGTTCGGCCTTAGCTTCCAGCGCCGCGTGGGCTGGGGATTGACGTGAACCGCCGCTCAAGTACATTGGCCGCACGTCAGCACGTGCTCGACATAGCGCTGGGGATTGACGTGAACCGCCGCTCAAGTACATTCGGCTTGAATCACTGCGTCGACGTAGTTGCGCTGGGGATTGACGTGAACCGCCGCTCAAGTACATTCGGACATTGACGCCCTCATCAATTACCAGGCTGGGGATTGACGTGAACCGCCGCTCAAGTACATTACAAAACATTCATCTGTAACGCACAGACTTGCTGGGGATTGACGTGAACCGCCGCTCAAGTACATTGCAAAAGGGACATTCAAACTTTGACTTTTCGCTGGGGATTGACGTGAACCGCCGCTCAAGTACATTAG
>JACRMA010000093.1:5870-13754 GCA_016235085.1 Candidatus Zixiibacteriota bacterium | reverse complement strand
GCGGCATGGGCAGGATGCCCATGCCACCATCGACGCGCTGCTGCACCAAGCGCACCCAGCCGTTGGTGGCACGGGCTTCCAGCCCGTGCTGGTGACTTGGGAGTGACTCGTCGCCAAGATTCGTCGGTTGTGTGAGGCGGCATGGGCAGGATGCCCATGCCACCAACTTTGATTCCGCAGGGGAAGGCTTCGAGCGCTACTTGAGGACGACCATCCGCTTGGCGGTGGCGCCTTCGCCGGCAATGCTGAGTCGATAGAAGTAGACACCGGAGGCGACTTGAATGCCGTGTTTGTCGGTGCCGTCCCAATTGATTTGGCCGTGGCCGGCGACCATCGGTTCATCGAGCAGAACGCGGACCTGGCGTCCGAGGATATCGAAGATTTCCAGGCGGACCTGGCGCAGGCGGTTGCCGGAGACGGTATACGGGATGACCGTGCCGGCGTTGAAGGGATTGGGGTAGTTCTGCGCCAACTCAAAACTATTGGGGACGCCGGCGCCGACAATGCCATCACCCGGCTGGTCGTTGACATCGGTGGCGATATCGCCGTCGAGCCAGGTGATGATCGGTGTCATCGCCTGCACGCGGGTGGCGAACGGGAACTGGGCTTGCGACTGCTGACTGGTGATCGCTTCGAATCCAAAGCTGAAGAAGACCGCGCGGTAGCCGTTGCGTTCGATGTGGACGCCGCCCATGGCGCCGCCGTCAAACATGTATCCGTAGGATTTCACCGCGAGCGAACCGGGGATCACATCGATGATGTCAGGGGATTTCTGATTAACGGCGCCGTCGGCCGCCTGGGCATTGAGGTTGATCCCGTTGCTGATTGGATCGCTGCTGACACCGTTCAGCACGGCGCCGTGAGTCTCGTTGGCCAGGTAACGGACCCCGAAATAATCGAAGAAGAAAGATGAGTCAGGCCCGGTCGTGAGATTCTCGGCGATATCCTGTCCGGTCAAAAACAGATGGCCGTTGTTGTCGAGGAACGATTTCATCGTGAGGACCGCGGCATGGGTCGGGCTGATGCTGTTGCTGTCGCCGGTCATCCAGATCACGACCGGGTAGGAGAGCATGGTGTCCAGCGGTGGATTGCCTCGTGCCGACACGTTCCATGTCCGGTAGACTTCACCCATGCCATTGAGCGCGTCCTGAACTTTGACTTCCCGCGCTCCGCCGCGATCGTCGTCGACGATCAATTCATGCGGTGGTCCGATTTCGAACGTTGTGTCGTTGACCCAGCGCGAAGCGCCGCCATTCGCCGTGCTCGTAAATGTAAACGTCACCTTGCGCGACCGGAACGATGGCGGGACGCTGATCAGAATGGGGTCGCCGGAATTGTTCACGGTCGTGTTTGAACCGATGTTGGTGACGTGGAAGACACTGTCGACAAAAGTCAGTCCGGAGCCGGGAGCGCTGACGGTGACATCGATATTGCTGGTGGCCTGCCAGACGCTGTTCAAATCGAAGACGAGCTGGACTGTTTCGTTCGGGTCGGCGATGCCATTGTTATTGCCCGTCGGGTCACTCAGCACCCAGTGACGGGTCTTCAGGAAGGGGCGCGAATAGACGACGTCGAGGTTCGCGGTCATAATCGAGTCGGGCGCGGAGATGTTCCAGACGGCGACCTGCGAGGGATTGCCATTGTACCCGCGGCTGGATGGATAGCTGAGTCCATCGAACCCGGCCGAATCGGAGTAGTAGACATCACCGCCGTCACCGTAGTTGGCGGTATTGTATTCGAGATTGAAGAATCCATCGGCTTGTTCGAGAGCGACGAGGTAGTGATTACCCGACCACGGACTCTGGTTCTCGATCCACTGATAACGATTGGTGCCCATTGTCGGATCAACGTGGTAAATCAGGAGGCCCTGGCCGGGGAGGTATTCGTCGAAACCGGTCTTCTGCCGGTTCTCGACCAGGAAGTATTGGTTTGTCGCCGGGATGAATCCGCCTGTCCAGAGTTTGTAGACGGTCGGCGACGTCTCCGCCTGGGGAATTGAGACATTGGTTAGATTCGTGTTGGGGATGGTCGCGGGCGCGGCGGGCGTGATGAAGCCCAACTTGATCTTGCTCCAGGCATCGGGATGCGCGGGGGTGCGGGCACGCAGTCCCGGGGGGCCATTGTAATTGCCGGTGGCCATCAGCGACCAAGCACCGAGTCCCCAGGAGGTTGCGGCGGGATCGGTATCAATGTCATAGAGGTCAACGAGTCCGAGGATGTGGCCCCATTCGTGGCAGAACACACCGATGGAATTGAGATCGCCACCCGGCCGGGCCGTTTCTTCCGGCTGGATTGTATAGTCACTAACATAGACACCATTGTAGAATTTCATTAGGGTCGTGTGGAACCGGTGCGATTGGATTTGATTGGTATCGCCGGTCTCTTCGAATCCGGGACCGGGGAAGACGATCTGCACGCCATCGACGAAGCCATCATGGTTGTTGTCGAACTGCGAAAAGTCGAGGTAATGGGAGGCCGAATCGATGGCTGACTCGACCAGACGGGCCGCGTTGTGCGGCGACGATCCCATGCCCCTCTTACCATCTACATAGTACGCATAGGTTTCGGGCATGCGAAACCAGCCGACGACGGTGCCAAGGACATTCATCTGTCCATACGAAATTTCTTTGTAGTAATCCTTGAAGGACCCAGTGGGATTCGCCGGACTGGTCGAGAAGAGCAGGCTGTCGAACATCTGCGGGGTTGACGCGATCTTGCCACCACTGGCAGGATTGTCGCTGAAGTCCACGAGGATGCAAGGCACGCGATAATCGAAGACGGCCACGCCGGCGGCCAACTGGGGCAGCGATCTCACTTTGCGTTCAACGGGCTCATCGAAGCCACGGGCGCGGGCATCATCCATCATGTTCACGTATCCGGCCCACCGCCCCTGGGAGATCAGGCTGTCGACGACCTCGGGAATTGGTGCCGCCGCGTGAGCAGCCGAGCCGATGAGAATCGCTGCCGTGCTGAGGGCGAGGAAGATGGATATCGTGCGAGGAGTGCGTCTTGGCATCATGTGTCAGCCTATCGAAGAAGGGCCATTTTCTTTGTGATCGACTCGTTGATTGTCTGCAACCGGTACATGTAGACGCCGGAGGCCACGGTGCGGCCGCGGGAGTCCGCTCCATCCCACGTAACCGAGTTGGCTCCGGCGTAGTTCCAGCCATCCACCAGCGTGCGAACATGCTGGCCGAGAACATTGTAGATGTCCAGCCGAACCAAACCGTCGTGCCTGAGGCTGTACGAGATCACAGTTGACGGATTAAAGGGATTGGGGAAGTTCTGATTGAGCAGGGCACTGGGGAGCATCGATCCGCCGCCCTCTCCCCCATCGACGCTGGTGATTTCCAGCCAGCGTTTACGGGCATCGCCGGCCAGGTCCGCGAATTGTTGCGGGGAATCGGCCAGAACCAGTGCCACGGCGAAAGTGACCTCGCCGGACGGCGTCAGCGTCACGGGCAGTCCGCCGACGATTTCGAGCAGATCACCCTGGAGGCCATTCGGAGACATGGTTCCGGGCTGAAGTGCCGTCAGCTTTTCGGCTGCCGACAACATCAGCTTGCTGCCACTATTGTTCAGATAGAAGCGTGTGGATCCAAACTGCGTACCCAGCGGGATGCAACCGGCCACGGACGATGCGTTCAGGGCCTGGTGATAAAAACCGCCGGATTTGGAATCGAAGATGGCATGTTCGCTGCCACCGCCTGCGATCGGCAAATCGACATCGAGCAGGAGCCCGCACGTGAGACTGTCAATGTTCAGGGCCGTCCGATTGTGAATTGTCCATTCGAGAATCGCCACGCGCGCATCGTCGGTGCCCGACAACAGGCTGATCTGCTGCGAGACTTCGACTCCGACCGGATGAATCGCGTGACGGTCATCGAAGGAGGTCGATGCGTTTGCGGAGCCATTCGCGCCCGGGGAGTATGTGATCGATTCCAGTGGAACGAAATCGAACGGGCTGGAGCTTGCGCGGCGGGAGGCATCCGAGAGCCGTCCACCGGAGGCGGCGATCATCAGGGCGCCTTCATACAAAACGTTGACGCCGCCATTGTTCAACCGCCAGCCGTAACCGGCGTCAATGAACGATCCGCTTCCCAAACCGATCTGTCCCAGATTGGAAACACCGAGCGCCATTTGAGCGCCGGCGAGTTCTCCGACCTGGCCATTCTTGGGAAGACTGCAAACCGTTCCGACTGTGTCGACCCAGTTCAAGGGAAGCGACCCACCACTGACGGTTAATTCAAAGTATACCGAGTCACCAATCCGCTCTGAGGGAGCGGCGGCAATGGTGAACGGGGAACTGGAAATATCGGTGTTCTTCCCTGCCGGAAGCGCCGCGAACCGGGCAGTGTCGCCGGGACAGGAAAAACCGCTGGTCAGTGGACGCAGCTTCCCGAACAATCCCTGCACGTCGGACAACTGTGCTTGCAGGGAAACCGTCAGGTTTGCGGTCTCGCCCGGGCTGAGCAGGCCGTCGCCGGTGGGGTCGACATCGGCCCCGGCGACAGTGATGGCGGGCAACGACGGACCGGGGAGCGCGGCGAGGGCCGCGGCGAGATTAATCAGGCCGTGGCCGGATTCATTGTCGGGACCGGCGTTGCTCACGTCGGTGGCGGTGCTCATCAAGGCGAGCTTGATTTGCGCCGGAGTCAGATCGGGATTGTACTGGCGGAGGAGCGCGACCGCGGCGGCGACATGCGGCGCGGCCATTGAGGTGCCATTCATGAAGCGGTATGTCTGGCCTTTGTATGATGAGCGGATGGCAACACCGGGAGCGACGACATCCGGCTTGATCGAAATGCCATCGCACGCCGACGGACCGCGGCTGGAAAATGACGGCACCGGATACTCGGAGAGTGTGGCATCGACCGCCCCAATCGCGAACGCGTTCGTGGGCGATCCGGCGTGGTCGGCCGGATTCCGCAGGGTCATCGAGTTCGGGCCCTCGTTACCGGCGGCGAACACGCAGACGATGCCCATCGCTTCGACATTGGCAAGCGCCTGGAAGAAGACCGAGTCGCAGGCGCTGATGATCGTTTGGGAAATTCCCCAGGAATTGCAGACAACATCGGGAACGTCGCTGGACGTCTCCGGATTGCCGTCGGGATCCGCGATCCACTGGAACGCACGCAGGATGTCGGCAATTGTGGCGCCGAGGGCGGAACCGCGATCGATGACGGCGGCGGTGATCCACTCGGCACCGGGGGCGATGCCGATCGTGTCGGCGCCATCGTGCCCGACCATCGTGCCCATGACATGCGTGCCGTGGCCGTTGTTGTCCATCGGGGCGGCGGCGTTCAGCGGATCGAACCAGGCCGCGGCGGTGTCGCCATGGATTCCGCGCCAGTTGCCGGCGAGCGCGGGATGCACTCCCTCGACCCCGGTGTCGATTGACGCGACGAGCCGGCCATGGCCGTTCAGACCACGCGCCCACAACGTCCGCGCGCCCACGGCCTCGAGATTGGTGCCCGCCGCAGCGGGAGACTGAGTGGGGCCGGTGGAGGCGACTGGTTCGACCAGCGACACAGAAACGTTGGGGTAGATTCTCGCCACATCACCGCTGGCTGCGAGGCTTAAGAGGCCTTCGCGGTCGCAGCGGATGTGCATCATGTTTGCGATCCAAAACTTGTCGAGCACCTGCGTGCGCGAATGCGCCGGAAGGGCGAGAGCATCGAGGACGGATGCTTCGGTCTTGTGAAGGCGATCTGCTGGTGGCGCAGAGCCAGCGAAGCGAGTCCCTTGGAAACCAGCTCGACGGAATGGGCGAGTTGCCTGCTGTCGGTTGCCGCGACGAGAACATCGAAGATCGTGTCTGCGGAAGCTGAGTCCAGAGCAGTCACAAGACTGGGTTCCAAAGTCGCACTGACTTTGGAGCCGAGCCCGGATGCATAGCCAATGGCCGGCACCACGAGGCAGGAGAGTAACGATATCGCGAGAAACTTCTTCATCTGCTCATGGTTTGAGCAAAGCCGGTGCCGCTGTTCAAAAGCTAACCAAATTGGATCGTCATTTCCAGCCGCACGGGGGTACCCGTAACCAGTTGCAACTCGGGGACTTCCAAAAGCGGAGCAAATCGGGCGGGGCGGCTCCGAGGAATTCCAACCCTTATACGTCGCAGAGGGGTGCACAGGACGCAAAGAAAAGCATAGGGGCGCAAGAGTTTGCGCTGTGGGACTGGCTTCAGGTACCGATGGGGGATCGTGGGCGGCCGGAACGAGGAACCCGGTCCGCCGCGAGGCGGACCGGGTGAAAAACCCAACAGGTTCAGGGTCGGGTCAGATTCTCAGGTCATTTCAACAGGAGCATCTTGCGCGTCTCTTCCGAGGAGTTGGTGCGCAAGGTGTAGAAGTACACGCCGGATGTCACGGGGTTGCCGTTGTTGTCGCGTCCATCCCACTCGATCGTGTGGCGCCCGGAATCGAGTTCGCCGGAGAACAGATCGCGCACGGCCTGGCCCAGGATGTTGTGGATGCGCAGTTCGATGCGCGATGCCGCACGCAGGGAGAAATTGATGGTCGTGCTGGGATTGAACGGATTGGGGTAGTTCGCGTCGAGTGTGTATTGGGCCGGCGTTGCACTTCCGGTCAGTTCCTCGACACCGGTGGGGCTCTGCACGGCGGCACGAATCATGAAGTTGCCGAGGTCGAAGTAGTACCATCCGTACGCATTGTCGTACCAGACTGACCGGTTGGGACTGACCGCCGTCGTGTCAGTCGCCACTCCCGGCAGAGACGGAGAACTCGGCTGCCAGTAGAGGACCACGAAGAAACTTCCCGAGGTAATGACCGGCTGGGCGCCTTCAGGGATGATCACATCAGCCCATCCGGTGTTCGTATCGGCGGATACCACAAACGGTCCAGCGATGACATCACCGGGAGGCCCGCCGGGATCGGCCTGGAGCGCCAGCACCACGGAGGTCGTGTCGTTCAGGAGAACCCGCAGGTGCGAGACGACCGCGGGATAACTTGACGGAGTGAAGTTCACGCCGAAGGCATTGCCATCGTAGATGTCGGATTCAATCCAGAATTGCTCAGGAATGCCGTCATCATATTTGATTTCGTGTCCGGGTTGAACCGTGTAGCGGAACGGAGAGGCCAGGCCTTCGGGCGGATCGGTCGCCGCATTCTGCGCCGGTGAATTGTCTTTTACCTGAACGTAGTACTTCACATTGGTGCCGGCGGAGAAGGCGGGGATGAATCCGGTGCATGAGCCACCGCCAAGCGTCATGCTGACGCTCTGGTAGCTGGCGCCCCCATTGGTCGAGTAGCGGATCACGGCACTGTTGATGCCATTGAGATCACTGATGCTGGCCGTCACCTTCACCGGCCCATCGGCCGAGAAGGCGGTGCCCACCGGCATGTGCCAGACAGTCGGCGGTGTCATATCGGCGCCGTACAGACGCACATAAGCCCGCAACACCATGTCCATGTTTGACGCTGCCACCCATTCGGCACCGGGGGCGTGGTAGGTCGTGCGCAGCGAGCCACCATCGTCATCGAATGTCGGATGCGGCGTGTTCGCCTGCATGATCTTGAGGACAACGTGGAATTCGGAGTTGCCGACGTCGACCGGGTTCGGGAAATCGACGCGTTGAACACTCAGGTCGCCGGAGGCATAGATCATGAACGGCCCGGCCGTGAGCGTACCCGGAGCGCCTGTCCCGTCATCGCCGTAGATCGAGACTGAGAGCGGCCCGGCAGGCTGGAAGGTTACCAGCGTGATATACACGAGCGAGCAGGCCTGAGTGGGCGTGAAACGCACTCCCCACTCAGCGTTGGTGATGTCATCAACCGGATCGTAAACCATGGGACCGGTATCGTAGGCCAGCAGATACTCGCCCCGATCGGCGCTGGCAGAAAGTTGGACCGGCGCGATGGG
>JACRMA010000093.1:0-5772 GCA_016235085.1 Candidatus Zixiibacteriota bacterium | reverse complement strand
TGCGTCCATCAGCAGCTCCGACAAATAGCATCAGGCCCAGAAGGACGAGACAACTTAGGATGACCGCCGCTTTTCTCATCGCACATTCCTCGGCAACAGGTGAGAACCACAACCCGGATCGCGCCGGGATCGCTGAGAGACTACGATGCAAAGAAAATGCCACTGGACGGGATTTTCGGGAATACGTCGGCGACATCGGGGTGTGGCAGGCGAACTCAGTGAGGCATCAATGGTTGGAGGGCGCGGGGGGTTACCGCGGCCCGCAACCATCGCCTGAAGAGACATGCAAGATCATTCACATCCTCTGTAAACCGCGGAACATGGGCAGGAGTGAGAGGCGGGCGTTGTCAGAGCTGCGACGAGGGGACATGCGGATTCACATGGAAGGTTAAAGGCCGCCATAAAAAAACCCCCGGTCCATGAGAACCGGGGGTTGAGTAACACGGCACGCCGGGCTATGGACCTTCATCAAGTGTGTGATTATAGAACCAATCGGTCATACCCTTGACGTACTCAGCAGCTTCAGCCTCTTTGAAGAACCATAACGGACATCCCAGGAACGCGGTCTTGTACTTAGGTGTCTTCATGGAGGGACCGATCGTCCGAATTGCCACGAGCATATCGCTTGCCGGGCTGGTTCCCGGTCTCCAACTCTTGAATAAGTACAACGGCCTGGTGCCTGGGGCACCGATCTCGGTCCAACGCTCGACATAGCCGACAGCCGGAACGCCACGAATAATGTCTGACTTGAGGATGGCACGCAACGACAGCCAGTGGCGATCAACGTGCACGCTGTCAATGCTCATAGTTCGGGGCAGATTTGCCGGCGTCTGCAAAGAGGGATCGTTGCTTTCGATGGACGCTGCCCGAATGAATTCGTCGTTGGAAGTTGGCGGGTTGCCATTGATGCCCTTGGCGTTGCCAAAGAACCCGGCATAGAACATGCCGGAGATCCCAAGGTAACGTGGCGCAAACGACTCTTTTTGCTCCAGGAAGTGATGCATCACAGCGTCGGAACTGGGACCGATGTTCGTTCCATTCAGAAGCCCAACCCGCGTGACGAGCCAGAGTTTGCCACCGACGTCCAGGTACTGCGCGAGAGATGGCCGTGCATCGGGATTGGTGGTGATGGGCTCCTGGATATCGTCATCAATGTACAAGACCATTTCGTGCTTTGAGAGCACGGTCAGTGGCACGGAGTTTGTGCATTGCTCTTTGGGGGCATAGCATTGATTCGCCTGGCCCGCCCGCTGCCAGAGATCCAGTACCGGATCGAATCGCTCGTGAGGTCCCTGAATGTACGTGTCGATCGTATCCACCATCCGTCGCAGGAATACGCGGTTGCTGTCGGAGGCATTGCTGATCCAACTGGGATAGCCGCCCAGCGACATCTTGTAGGCTGTTTCATCCACGAGGAGCAGCTTACGTTCGAATTTCGCGTAAACCGCCTGAAAGGCTGCGGCTGCGGGGGTCGGGTCGGCGACGGAAGCATCGTCACGCGATTGAATGACGAACAGGAAGTACGCGGTTCTGGTGGTGTCAGGAGGCGGAGTTAACGAATCGGCCTGACGCCAGAGATTGTACATGATGGTGGCAGTATCAGCGACCCAGACGCCTTTACGGGGATCGCCGCTGTTGGATTCGAGGATCGGGGCCGAGTACATCGCGGTATCAGCCAACTTGGGCCGATCCGTGGGAGCGCCGCTGCCGATCGGATAGGGGCCGTAAACCCGCCAGTGGTAGTCGAGTTTCGCCCGCCCCGGCAGGAAGTCGAGGTTGTCGCTGCCCGCCCAGGAAATGCCGATGCCACGGTAAGTTTCGGTCAGTGACGGGAGCGAGAAGTAGGTCCGGTAGGGATCAAACGCGGAGATCCTTGTTTCCGGCCAGTGATTGTCGCGCAGGAAGCTGCGGTACTTGATGTCCGACTCGGCGCCTTGATCGTCGATGGCGCGGATGAACATGTATTGCCCCACAGAGAGAGACACACAGTTAATGGGCTGGCGGACGTCCTTGACATCAATCACGTTTCCCGTGCTGTCGTAGATATTCACCGTCACGGTTTGCGAGTCGCAGTCGAGCGTATCGAACGCCGCGTAGAGCGGAACGCGTGATTGCGTCGGCAGGGAAGCGGAACTGGAGTCGACAAAGATCGATACCCACGGGAGCGAGTCTTTGGCGCAGCGCAAGAAGCGTTCGAGGTCGTTCGTGCCAGGGCACGCGTTGTTGTGCCGGGCGAGGTATTCTTTCACGCTGAACCCGTCCGAGGCCGAATCTTCGCGTACGACGGCGTAGTCGTAACGAACCACGCGTCCGTCGGCGTCGGAACCATACCAGTAGACGGTCGGATTGGCACCCAGCAATTCACCGCCCGGCGGTACGTTGACCAGGATCAGTTCGGGGCCCTGGTTGCCCGGGGATTTACCCGTGATCTTCAGGCGTCCGCAACTACCCGCAATCAACATGACCATCAGGATGGTGGCACCGATACGGCAGCCATTCCACAAGGCCGGCGGGAGGGAGCGATTGTGATTGTGTATCGTCATGAGTTAATCCTCCGTGGATCAATCCGGCTTAAAAGTCCACTGTCAGTGAAAACCGCTGCACCTTGTCCAGCGCCTTGAAATCCTGGTAGGCATAGTCGACACGCGCTCTGTAGCGCTCGGCGAACTTGAAGGTCAGCCCACCGCCGACGGAGAGGCCACCGAGATCATACTCGAAACGGTCCCCCAGGCGGAACGAAGCGAAGTTGTTAAAGATGTACTCCACTCCCATGCTGTAACTCTCACGGTTGTCCGCGGGGTGCGAACCCTCGATGGCCAAAACCGCATGATGCTTGGGAGAATCGAGAATGTCGACCGCACCGCCAAACCGGAAGTTGATCGGCAGCGGGAAATCTTCGGCGATATGCCGCATGTCCGGTCCGAAGTTGGAGATCAGCATCGTGATCTTGAAGTTGCGGAATCCCGTGTTGTAAATGGTGCCGACGTCCGCAGCCCAGCCGGTGGCGCGTTCGGTTTCGAGCAATTCATCCACGAGCTTGAACGTGGCGCCCACGGAGAAGCGGTCGGTCAGGAAACGGCCATACGATACCGAGACAGCGTACCCTTTGGCACCGAAGGTGGTCCCATCGCCATAGGGGTACTTGTAGTCCGTCCGTGACATGTCGCCGGCGTCAAGGCCATAGTAGCCAAAACCCACGACACCGCCGAACTTCAGCGGCATCGTAAACGCGGCAAACGAGTGTGTGATATCCGCCGGGTACTGAATGTAGGAGAGCATCAGCTCCCGGTTCTCAATCTGCACCAGGCCCGCGGGATTGTAATAGACCGCAGAGGCATCGTCGGCGATCGCCGTGAATGCGCCACCGATCGCGTCGGCGCGCGGGGAGACACCGATCTTGAGGAATTGCACGCCGGTTGTGCCAACCTTGTCCTGTGCGGATGCGTCGGGGCCGACCACAAGAAGACTGGCCACGCAAGCGATACCGATCACCCATCCGATCCGTCGAATCATCATTGTAATATCCTCGTGATTGCGTCCCATGAGGTGACAAACCCACCTATTTGATAATGACGATCTTGCCCACCTGCGATCCGAGTTTCGAGTCCACCCGGTAGATATAGATTCCCGACACGATGGCCTGCGCGTTGCGCGTCACCAGATCCCACGAGCATTTCGAGGAGTAAGTGGAAAGGTTCTTGTCGGGATGGTCGATGACGCGCACCAGATCACCGGCCAGCGTGTAGATCGAAATGGTTGCCGAATCCGGGAGATTGATGAAATTGATCCGCCGGTCCGCTTCTGCGAATGTGGTTCTGGCGCCTCTCCCCTCCCAGCCCTGTTCAAAGTAGCTGGTCTTCTGGCCATCCGGACCCGTAAAGGAGATTTTGTACGGGTTCGGGTAGACGGCGACACCGAGGTTCCGGCGTTCGACAACCTCGGATGAATAGATGGGCACCGCGGAAACGAAGCATTCACCCAGCGGCGACTCCAAAACGTCGAGATCGATACCGGGGTCACCCTGATCAAAAGATGTGACCGAGAAGAACTGGCCGATCGACGGGTTTAGATTCTTCAGATCGAAATGATAGTAGCCATAAGAGACCGTGTCTCCCCGCTCGTTCACAAAGGTGTGGGTCGAATCCCGCCAGATCAGATTGCTGTCCAGCTGATCACCCTCGTGGTAGGTGTTGGCGCGGTTCTTATCCCAGGGCACGAAGTAGGAATAGCGAGTGACTGAATCGCCCGCCGGACCCTGCACCCTTTGTTTATATGCGGTCGTCGTATCTCCGAACGGGTATTGGGATGGATCCAGGTTGGGATTGCCGAGCAGATTCCGCAGGCGCTCCACCGGGACAACTGTGCCATCCGTCGACCATCTTCCGGACAGTTCCTCGTACACGTAATGCTTGTAATCCTCCCGATCCCATGAGGCCAGCAGGGAGTACTTGTCGGCGCTGTTAAACCGGGCGACATAGACCCGGTACCCTTCGAAATCGTATTTCTTGGACAGGCGGTCGGGCGTGGTTTCCGACACACGGCCATTCCACATCAGACGCACGATGCCAGGTTCCGTTTCGAAAGTGAGGATGGTATCACGCGGGTTCGGGCAGGGCGGCGGTTCCGGCCCGGCGAGATTCGGGATGCCGGGGAGCGCAGTCGGCGGGATCGTCGGGCTTCCCTCCGGACCGGGCGCGGGACCCAAATCACCGGTGTAGTAGACCGTGTCATGATAGACCACGACCGGTACCATTTGGCCGGAAGTATCCATGACTGTGGTCGTCTCAGGACTGCAAAGATGCCGTTCGCCACGGTAGGCGTCTGGATTCGGGTTGTCGGCGACGCCGGGAGCATCGTAAATCCAACTTGCCCATTCGGCAGCCTGCGCAAGCTCGGAGAAGTTCTTCTTGGCGAAGAACTGGTCGGGATTGTTGCAATCGAACTGACCGGGATTCGGATCGGTGTGGAAGTTATTCCCGTTGAGATATGCCAGGGCAAAGCGCACCGTGTGCCCCGGCATGATCGGGTTCGTGAGCGGACCACAGGAGATGGCCTGACGCGAATCAGCGCCGGCAGCGAAACCGCATTGCGCTGCTGTGGGACTGCGCCAGCCGTCGGAGCTATAATCGATCGCCGAGTACACCTGCCCGTAATCGATGGTCTGATTGGCCATCAGATAAAAGGTACGGCGATCGCCACTGGGTATACCGACCGGATCTCCCGAACCGATCTTTGCCGGTCCCCAATTGGGGTTGCCAAATGCCCACCAATTGAAGCTGACACCTTTGTTGGGCGGCGCGTTCAAGAAACGCACCCCGACAACTCCATGTGCGGCATCGGTTGGGAATGCGCCACCCCTCGGGTCGCCGTCGTTGTCGGCCGCCCATGCCACGTTGAGTGAGTCCCGATGTTCCGGGCAGAAGAGGTTTGGAGCGGAGCGCAGGAAGCCGGAGATATCGTCTTCCGCCTGGGTGACGGCCGCATCCAGATTATAGATGTCGTAATCGCAGAAGTACCCGACCGTGAAGTCCGAAATGGGGTTCACACCGACGTTTTTGATAAAGAGCTCAATAATGATGAAGTTTTGGGCGAACTTGCTATTCCAGGCGTAACTGTACTGCGTGACTTCGATGCCGAGCGGTTTGTGCGGACGGAGTTCGAACTCATCGTTGTCGAACAAAACGACGGTGTCGGTCATGACGGCCTTGAACTGCTCGTCCGCATTCGCCTTGGGACGTGCGTAGGAACCGTCTTGTGAGTCCACCGTATCGA
>JACRMA010000092.1 GCA_016235085.1 Candidatus Zixiibacteriota bacterium | reverse complement strand
ACCTGGAATGTTCCGATGTTGCCGGGGGTGAGCGGAATCATGATGGCCAAGGTGTTGATGATCAGAATCACCATCGCCGCCCACAGGGGGAATTCGAAGCCGAACATGTGGAGAAGTGAGAGCACGATGAACGCGTGAGCGATCCAGGAGACGATGGAGAAGAACAGGACCACCAGCAGATGCCGGGTGCTGGTGAGCATGTCGAGCCCGGCAAGAAAGGATGCTTTCACATTGTCCCACTCACGGACCAGGCGGGCGGGCATGTGTTGGCGCAGCCAGGTCATGTGTTGCTTTTTCGAACGCGACCGGTGCAAGACATAGTAGAAGAATCCGAACAGCAGTATGCATGTCGCCAGGATCGCAATCTCGCCACGGAGGATGACCGGCGGAAGGACGACGAGAAACGACGCGCCGAAGATGAGCATCATCATGGTCAGGCCGTCGAACAAAAGTTCGAGCACGACCATGGTGAACGCAGTGGTCTTGGTAACGCTCAGGGTCCGGGAAAAGAGGATGACGCGTCCGATTTGGCCGGTGAGGGCCGGCAGGATGATGTTTAGAAGCTGGCCGACCGAATAGATCGCGAAGAGACGGACGCCTGTGACTTTGCGCTGGGGATCGAGGATGTACTTCAGCCGGATGGCGCGGGCCAAAGGCATCCCCACCACGCCGATCATGACCGGAATTAAGAAAATGGGTCGAATTTTGAGGAAGGTCTGCCAAATGGCACGCGGATCAGTGCCCCAGAACGAATAAACGAGGAAGCCGGTGGCGGCAAGGATGCCCCAGAGGCGTTTTGAGCGCCACCAAGGTTGTTTCGGGCTGTTGGTTTGTGTGGGTGCAGTCGCCATACGCGGCTGTCAACGGGGAAAGCGAGGGGGGGGAGAATGGCCAGATCACATGGCGGTCACTCCTGAGACCGGAATCCCGTTATTCCGAGTGTTGCGAGGGATCTGCATTGGTTGTGCTGCCGGTAACAGCACGGACTTCGGATCCTTCGTCGCTTCGCTCCTCAGGATGACAGGCATGGCTCATCGATCAACGGGCGGAAAGCAGGACACAAGCAAACACGCGACTGAGTGATCCAACCACCCTAAGAGCCATGCTAGATTATTTCGAAGTCGGCGGCCATTAGCCAGCCTTTGGCGCCGTTGGGGAAACGGACCAGGTGCCAGCCGGATTCGGTGCGCTCGATGGTGCCCATGAGACCGTCATGGGCGACGAATTGGAGGGCGTAATCATCGCCGGGACCGCCACGGACATTGGTCTGGGTTACGATGACTGCGCCGGAACGGGTCACGGCATCGCGGACGTAGCAGGTTGCCGCCGCGAATGACGTGAGCACCCAGAGACACCAGATGGCGAGGATCAGACGCGAGGGGATGCTCCAGCGCGCCTGAGGCCAGAACTTCCAGACTGTAACTCCAGCGGCGATCCAGAAGAACAGCGCCGCGAGCCAGCGGGTCTCGTAGACCGACAGCGGCCGCACCAACGCCAGCCACCATTGTTCGAGGAAGAACTCGCCGACCGGTTCCATCTTGTCGGGGGCGAAGAGACGGACATAACGGATGTTCGCGTTGATGTCGGCATCGCGCGGACTGAGGCGGCGGGCGCGTGAGTAGGACACGAGAGCGTGGCCGACCTGGCCCATTTTGTACTGGGCATTGCCGAGATTGTACCAGACTCGGGCATCGTCAAATCCCATTCGCGCCAGTCGCTGAAAATCGACGACGGCCGAGTCGATGCGCCCACGTTGGTAGGCAGAGGCGCCGGCGCTGAAAAGCTGGTCGGGGGATTGGGCGTGGACGGGAGACGCGGCCAGGATCAGGAGACTGCCCAAGACAACCGCGATTAGAAGCGCGAATTCGCGGCCGAGGGCCGCCCCATATTTTGAGTGATTCCCAGCCTCCTGATTCAGCAGCCCTGCCGTTCGGGCCACGGGCAGGATGCCCGTGCCACCAATGTTGGAGTGGGTGCGGACTTTGGGAGGGCGATCCGCCGCGGCGGATCGCCCTCCCTCGCAGCTATTCATGGTAGCACCAAGGAACGCGCTCATTTGGAGATGCCCTCCAGGTGAGCGAGGATTTGCCGGGCGCGGTTGGCGATGGTGGCGCCGGCGTGGGAGCTGTTGGCGCCGCCATAGCGACTGCGGTCGCAGTCGTTGAGGAGCGCCAGGAATTCCTCGATGTGGCCGGAGGCGATACCGTCGCGCGTGAGGTCACTGCGCATGTCCTCGCGGAGCACACCGGACGACGGACGATTAAAGCGGTCGCTGTAGTATTGGTGGAGCGCGGCGGCCACCGTATCGATCGCCTCCGGCGAGCCTTCTGTCGCTTTGGCGAGGCGGGTCAGCGCGGTGCGATAGGCTGTACGGCGTCGGCGGCCTACTGGATCGGCGGCGATCCTCAAGGCCTGACGCCGCCAGGCAACGAATGCCGCGAGCCCGGCGAGGGGCAGGAAGTGCCCGATCCAGAATGGCCAACCCAGTATCCCAATGTCATCCCGGCGGCGGAGATGGCCGCCATCGGTTTTCAGAAAACGGACATCCGAGGCGAGATCTGAAACCTGATCCTTATTCAGGGTCAGTTGAGGAATTGTAAAATCCGCGACGGAGCCGGTGGCTGTGACAGCGAGGGAATCGGTCCGCAGCGTGTGGTATCGGCGCGCCTGGGGATCAAAGTACGATAACGAAAACGCGGGCAGGCGATACGATCCGGGGCGTTGCGGCACGAAGACGTACTCATAGACTTTCTTACCGCTGATTTTGTAATCATTGGTAGAGATTTGCTCCGAAGTGCCTGCGGGCAGAGTACGGAAGGCGGCATTCGTGTCGAACTTGGGAGCGGGCGCCGACTTGATGTTCCCCTCCCCCGTCACCGTGACTTTGACGGTGATCGGATCCCCGGCGTTGACGCTGCGGACGTCGGCTTGGGCATCGAGAGTGAATTTGCCCACCATGCCGCCGAAATCGGGCGGCTGTCCCTCAATGGGAAGCGGTTTGACGTCCAGCCTCAGGGACTTGGTGGAGAGATTGATCGATTCTCCGCGGTCCATCAGGCCGAAGAAATCCTGGTTGAACATTCCCAAGGGGTCGCGTTGTTGGGTGCGGCGCCGGCTGCGTACGGTGGCCTTGACCTCGGCGGAGCCGATGTTCTTGATGCCGGCATCGGTCGGGAACAGGGCCGTGCGAATTTCGGTGACATCGTAGCGCACGCCATTGATGACGGTGGCGAACTTGCGTTGAGGCGGCAGATCCTCGACCCAGAAACCGGGATAGGACGGGCGCGTGTATTCCGGATTGGCGAGGAGTGGTTCGCCCTGATAGAATCGGAAGATGTACGTCACCGGCTCATTGACATACGCCGTTTCCCGATCCAGTTCCGCGGTGATAAAAATCTGACGGTCATTTCCGCGCGGCGCTTCCTGTGCCGTCTTCGGTGCAGCGGACGGCGCCTGAGGCTGTGTCGCTGTACGCGCCGGTGTTACCGTGACGACGATTGGTGAACTGCTGTAGGTCTGTCCCCAAACGGCGACCGTGGCGGGGCCAATGGTGAACTGCCCCTCGTTTTTGGGAGTGAGAACATAATTATACGCCACCGAGGAGCTCATGCGGCCATTGACCCAGGAGATATTCTGCGTCTGACCTGATGAGTACACTTCAAACGCATCTAGAGGAGGAAGCTTCGGGGTCGGCACCTGCTGGGCATCGCTCTCAATGGTGAGAGTCAGTGTGAAATAACCGCCGAGAGAAACGTTGGACTTGTCGATAGTGGCGGTGAGCTTGTTGGCCGCGGAAGCTGCCTGGGGGAGCAGCAGTACGACCAGGATCAGAAGGCCAGCGACGATCCCGCTTCTTCGGGGGTGTCCAAGGGGCTGAAGGCCCCTTGTCCGCGAGGGGCGGCCCTCGTGAAACACTGATGGCAGTTGGGCCACGCGAGGATCGGTGGGCAAAGACCGCCCGACATCTGCAGGGAGCAAGCTTGTTGTGCCGGGACTGCTCTCACCTCCGGGCGGGAGACCAAGGGGCTGAAAGCCCCTAGTCCGCAACATTCGGGAGCTGGCGACGGGAAGGCCGGCGATGGAATGGTTCGCTCGCATTTGCATCACCAGTCTTTGGTTACTGTGCCCTCTTGCATGGGGTGTTGGGCGCGAAGGCGCTGAACTTTGAGTTCATCGTTCTTCAAGGCATCCAATAAACGCTTGGCGTCTTCTTTTGTCATGCCGACTGGTTGAGATTGTTGTTGCTGCTTCTTCTGGTCGCCCTGCTGGGGATCATTCTGGCTGTTGGGCGGCGGCTGATTCTGGGCCGAGTCCGACTTCTTGTCCTGCTGGGACTGCTGGTTTTGCTGGGTCGAATCTTTCTTCTGCTGGTCCTTCTGTTGATCCTGCTTCTGGTCTTGATTCTGCTGAGTTGAGTCGGACTTGTTTTGCTGGTCCTTGTCCTGCTGCTGTTGTTGCTGTTTGGTGGAATCGGCCTGCATGCGCCGCAAAGTCAGTTCGAGATTGTGCTTGGCATCGCGGTCGGCCGGGTTCTCGATCAATGCTTCTTTGTAGGCCTCAAGAGCGGGGCCGTATTTCTGTTGGCGGAAGAATGTGTTGCCCAGGTTGTAGCTCGCGTTGGGCGCCACCGGGCCTTTCAAAGTGGACAGAGCATTCTGGTACTCCATGGCGGCCGAGTCGAGTTTGCCCTGGAGGTGATAGACATTCCCGATATTGTATTCGACTTCGGGGCGGTCGGGACGCTCCACTTTGGCTTCGTTATATCGCTGCAACGCCTGGTCAAGCTCTCCCTTTTTCAGAAGCGTGTTACCCTGATTGTTGCGGCGGGCGAATTCATCGGCGCGGGCGGGAGTCCCGGCCACGGCCAACAAGGCGATGATGATTGCGGCCGGTATGAGATGCGTGAGGCTCAGGGTAATACCGCTTGGGGACGCCAAGAAGAGACGGACAGGAGCATTCGTGCCCCAGGAGGCACAAGTGCTCTTGTCCGTGGCACGCTGCATGATTTTGGTCGGACGTGTCGTCATGGCTTGGGAATCTGCTCCACAGGGGCTTTCTTAAGTGGAAGTTTCAGTTTCGGCCAGGCAATTCTCCGCGGCCGGACTTCTGGAAGTATGAATTCGGCGAGTAAGAAGAGAAAGGCCGGAAGTAGGAGGAACTGGAAACGCTCCTCGAACTCGGTGAACAGGCGGCCCTCCATCTCCTTTTTCTCCAACTTGCTGAGTTCGCCGAAGAGGGCATCGATTTCCATTTCGGTCGGACCGGCGCGGAAGTAGCGCCCTTCGGTGGCGAGAGCGATCTTTTGCAAAGAGACTTCATCGAGCTTGGAGAGGACGACCTGTCCCGACTCGTCCTTCTTGAATCCGGTCTGCCGTCCGTTCTCGTCGAATTCCGGGATTGGTTCACCGGATGGGGTTCCGACGCCCACTGTGTAGATCCGGATGCCGGCCTTGGCAGCATCCTGCGCGGCGGAGAGATCATCCCCTTCATGGCTTTCGCCGTCGGTCACCAGGATCATCACTTTGAATTGATGTTCATTGGTCTCGAACATGTCGCCGGCGGTTTTGATCGCCTCTGTGATTGATGTGCCGGGGCGTCCCGCCGAACGGGCATCAACGGCATCGAGAAGCAGGCGCGCGGCGGCGCCATCGAGCGTCAGCGGACATTGCACGAAGGCATCACCGGCGAAGACGACCAGGCCGATACGGTCTCCGGCCAGCCGATCCAGCACACCGGAGATCTCGCGTTTGGCACGGGTGAGGCGGTCGGGCTTGATATCGGTGGCGAGCATCGACTTGGAGACATCGAGAGCGACCACAATATCGAGACCGCGTCGTTTGAGCATCACAGCGCGTGCGCCCCACTGTGGGCGGGCGACCGCGAGAATCGACAGCGCCAGCGACAACAGGAGCAGGATGCTTCGCCACCTCCGGGCGGTGGACCAAATGCGCTGGGTGAGGTTGGACCATGCGGCAGAATCGGCGAACCGGCGCGCCAGCCGGCCCCGGAGCCGGGCGGCATACCACAAGAGCGCCGCCACCAAAGGCACCAGCACCAGAGCCCAAAGCCAACTTATCGCACCGAATCTCATCGCCCCAAAACTTCAGCCTGTTACGGAAGAGTCCGGAACCAGGTTGCTCCCATGATGCCTGCCAGCGCCACCGACAGGAAGGCGGCGGCGGCAAAGTACGAAAACAACTCACGGTACTGGACGTACTCTTTGATCTTAACTTCGGTCTTCTCCAGCATGCTGATTTCTCTGTAGATCTGCTCCAGCATCTGCTCGGATTGTGCCCGGTAGTAACGGCCACCGGTCCGCTCGGCGATCTGCTTGAGCGATGCTTCGTCGATGTCATTCGGCAGGTAAACATAGCGTTTGCCGAAGACCGGATCCTCGACCGGGTACATCGCATTGCCGGGTTTGCCGGCGCCGATCGCGTAGATTTTGATGCCCATGGTGCGGGCGATCTCAGCGGCGGTCAACGGTTCGATTTGTCCGCGATTGTTCACGCCATCGGTGAGAAGAATTATGATCTTACTTTTGGCGGTGGACTCGCGCAGGCGGTTCACGGCATTAGCGAGAGCCATGCCGATCGCGGTGCCATCCTCGACCATGCCAAAGTCGATCTTTTCGAGGAAGCCGGTCAGGACGTGATAGTCGAGTGTCAAAGGGCATTGAGTGAACGACTGGCCGGCAAAGACGATCAGGCCGATGCGGTCGTTGCTACGCCCATCGATAAACTGGTGAATGACCTGCTTGGCGACATAGAGGCGATTGTTCGGTTTAAAGTCCTCGGCCTTCATGGAACCGGAAACATCAAGCACCAGCATGATGTCGATTCCTTCTGAGGATACCTCGCGCGAGGCCGTTCCGGCCTGTGGGCGCGCGAGGGCGATGATCAAAAGGACGAGCGCCAGAATTCGAGCTGCCTGCGGCAGCCAGCGGAAACGGACTCGCCAGGTCGGCTTGATCTCGCGGATGAGGTCAAGATGCGGGAAGGCGGTGGTCGGTCGTGCGTCCCGCAGGAGCCATTTGAGCCAAATGGCACCAACGACCAATAGGCCGACAGCCAGAAACCATGGGTCCGCGAAACGGATCATGCGGTCACATCCACCTTTCGCTGAGGCGGCGGCTCGGTAGCGGTTGGCTCGCTGGGGGCAGTCTCATTCGCTGCCGGGACCGCGGAGATGACGGGAATCGTCGAGCGGACGAACTGCTGAATCCATTCCCAGTCGACTTCGGGGCGTCCGACGTTCGCCGGATGGCGGGCATATCGGACACGGTCAGCCAACTGGAAAAACTCCTGGGCTCGCTGTTGATGGCCGTCGTCGAACGGCGCGGACTCGAGACGCTGCATGACCTCCGTGGTCGTCTCATCAATCGTCGCCCATCCGTAACGTTGATCGAAATAGCGGCGCAGAATTTCGGAAAGGCGGAAATACCAGAGGCGGCCGCCGTCGGCTTCGGGATCGATCTCCTGCCGCATCGTGCGCAGTGACACGAGGGCTGTCTCCCAGGCCGGAGGCGGAGGCGGGGGTGGCACCGCGACGGCCAACTGCTTGCGGCGCCGGAGCCAGAAGTAGGCTCCGATTGCGAGCAGGCCGAGGGCCACGAGAGTCCACAACCACCAACGGAACTCGGGCGCCTGATATGGTTCCTTCAAGCCACGAATGTCGGTCGTGTCGGTCCCGGCATCGGCGAGGACAGAGGCGACCGATATCTGGAGTGAATCGGACTGCCAGGGAGTGGAATTCCCCGCCGGATCGACAGTCTCTCCATGAATCGCCGCGATCCAGATGGAACCCGTTTCAAATGCCGCGAGCCGCAACTGGCGACGGTACAGCTTGCGGCCGGGAACGGACGGTTCGACGGGGAGGGTCGAGTCCTTCAGAACCTGAACTTTGCCCAGGGTATTACCGACTGCCGGAGCGATCAAACGTTGGGTGGAGTCATACTGAACCGACAGTGTGTAGTTGATCGGATCGCCGACCGAGACGGACTGCTTGTCGATGGCGACGGAGATGCTGGGGGCGTCGGCATGGGCGGGGGCCGCATGCAACAGAATAGTCAACAGGAGCGCGACAGCCTGCCGCGAACCCCTCACCCCCAACCCGTCTCCCCTTCCGGGTCGAGGGGGGCGGACTGCATGTAATGCGATATTCCTGTTCATGGACGCATAGGACATATAAGACAGATAAGACCTATAACGCGAATTCGATCGTTCTCGCCGTTCGCATCGATGATGACTGATTACTTGGCCGGCGGAGGTGCGTCTTTCTTCTCGCCCTCCTTGGGTTCGTCTTCGCTTTCCTTCATCCCCTTTTTGAATTCGGACATGCTTCGCCCGAGACCGCGAGCGATCTCCGGAATCTTCTTGGAACCGAACAACAGTACGAGCACCAGGATGATCAGAAGCAGTTCGGTTGCGCCGATCCCGAAGATCAGGACGGGGACCTGAATCCCATTCGTTAACATTGTGCCACCTTTCGTCGGGATTGTCCTATGGGAATCCCGCGTCCCTCCCTATGACCGTGATGTGCACCACGCGTTCGCGCTGGTGGAGCTTGTGAGCCAAAGTGCATTCGCATATTGCGTATTAATCGACATTGCTCGCTGGTTGCATTTTCGGATTGACACCAAGGGGCTAAAAGCCCCTTGTCCGCAATTGGTGTGCTTGTGTATTCGCATATTGTCTCTCAAAGGACCTTGTCACCGCCGGGCACGGCGCTCCCGGTTCCGGAAAAATTTCACCAGATTGTCGGCGATGGGGGCATCGGTGGCGACGTTGACCTGATCCAATCCAATGGAATCGAAGAAGCGTTTGCGGCGCAAGTTGGCAAGCGCCACGGCGCGGTCGAACTGGATTCCGGCGATTCCCGTCGAATCGACGACCACACGGCGCCCGGTTTCCAAGTCCTCGAATTCGATCAGGCCGACGTCGACCCATTTGCGTTCACGGGCATCCTCGACTTTCACGGCGATCACGTCGTGGCGCTGGTGTGCGATCGACAGCGCGTGTTCGTAGCCGGCGCCGAAGAAATCGGAAATCAGAAATGCCACCGAACGGCGTCGGGTCACGCGATTGAAAAACTGCAGCGCGCCGGAGATGTCCGTGCCCCGTCCGCGAGGTGAGAAATACAGAATCTCGCGAATCAGCCGCAGGACATGTGAGCGTCCTTTGCGCGGGGGCACATACAACTCGATTTGATCGGTGAAGACGATCATGCCGACCTTGTCGTTGTTCTTAATCGCGGCAAAGGCGAGGATGGCGGCGGTTTCGGCCGCGACCTGGTTTTTGGATTTCGACCGTGTGCCAAAGCGCCCGGAAGCGGACAAATCCACCAAGAGCATTACCAGCATCTCGCGTTCTTCGCGGAATTTCTTGACGAATGGCGTGCCGGCCCGGGCGGTGACGTTCCAGTCGATCAAGCGGACATCATCACCAGGTTGGTATTCGCGCACTTCCTCGAATTCGATCCCCTGTCCCTTGAAGATCGAGTGGTATTCGCCTCCAAAGAGGTGATTGACCAGACGGCTGGTCCGGATCTCGATACGGCGGATTTGGGCGATGAGTTCTTTGGGGAGCATAACAGAACCTCAGCGGCCAGTCTCCGGGAGACGAATGGGAAGAATGGGAATGAATGGGATTCTCATGGGACTTCCACGTGGTCGAAGATCTTTTGGACGATCTGTTCGGAGGTGACCTGCTCGGCTTCGGCCTCGTAGGTGACGATCACGCGATGGCGCAGGACATCGGGTCCGATGGATTTGACGTCCTCAGGTGTGACGTAAGCACGGCCCTTGGCAAAAGCGTGGGCGCGGGCGGCGAGATTCAGGTAGATCGACGCACGCGGCGAGGCGCCGTAGGCAATGAGGGGGGTGATGTCCATGCCATACACTTCGGGGCGCCGCGAAGCGTGTACCACGTCGACGATATAGTCTTTGACCTTGTCATCGATGTAGATCTCGCGGACCACCTTGCGCGCTTCGAGGATTTCCTCGGTGGAGATCACCGGCTGGATACTCACCTCGGAGGGACCGGTCATGCGGTCCATGATCAGACGCTCCTCGGCCTTGTCGGGGTAACCGACGATGACTTTGAGCATGAAGCGGTCGACCTGGGCTTCGGGTAACGGGTACGTCCCCTCCTGCTCAATCGGATTCTGCGTCGCCAGCACCAGGAATGGCGCGGGGAGCGGGTAGGTCTGATCGGAAATCGTGACCTGACGTTCCTGCATTGCCTCGAGAAGCGCGCTCTGCACTTTGGCCGGGGCGCGGTTGATTTCATCGGCGAGGATGATATTGGCGAAGATCGGGCCCTTGCGGACTTTGAATTCACCACTGGCCGGATTGTAGACGAGCGTGCCGATTAGGTCGGCTGGCAGCAAGTCCGGGGTGAATTGCAGGCGCTGGAAACGGGCGCGGATTGCGGTCGCCAGGGTCTTGACCGAGAGGGTTTTGGCCAGACCGGGAACACCTTCGAGCAGGATATGCCCATCCGCCAAAAGCCCAATCAAGAGTCTTTCGACCAAGTATCGCTGGCCGACAATGATCTGGCCGATGGAATCGGTCAGGGTCCGGCAGAAGGCGCTCTTGCTTTCAACTTTTCTTTGGATCGCTTCGATATCCGGATGCATCAAGTCCTCACTTTCAGGTCATTCAAATTTCACCGAAGGCACTGCCGTCTGGGGACAAGCCCCATCTGATTTCGTCCGTCCCGGCCCCCATACGCCGAGCCGGGCAATCGGAGTATTTCATACCCATTCGCTGTCCATCTGTTCCAAGGTTTGACGCGCCTGATCATCAAGGGAAACAAGAGTTTCGATGGATACCCGGGCTCCGCCAAAACGGGCGGCTGCGCAGGTCTGCAGAATGGCATTCAAGGCTTCCAAAGTCTCAGGTTTTGCCGATTTGGTCGCGACGATGGCCACGATCTCGGCGGCGGTCCGACCGGTCAGGGTCTCCCCCGTCCTCCTTGAAACATAGCCTTCCAGGAGACGTTCCAAGTCGGCCAGATAACGCTCAACTCGGTCCTCACGGCGGTTGGCACGGATGGCAGCGAGCATCTCCAGCGCCTCCTCGAGCGGGGTTCCGAGGGGCCGTTCGAAGACCTCTTCCCGCCTCTTCTTAATGGAGCGGAAGATCAAGAAAGCCGGAACGGCTACGGCGATGATCGCCCCGGCAACCCAAGGCCAGATCGGGCGTTGCGGGGCCGGGAGGATGATCAGCAAAACCGGCGCACCGAGGATGGAATCGGCCCGATGGCCTAAGGATGGGTCCCCCCCCAGATACACGACCGGGGTCACTCGAGATGATTCGGGGGTCAGCGCGACCAGCTCGAACCGCCAATTCTTGACGATCTGGTCACCGACACGGGTCGGCGATTGGGTGATCTGGCCGCCGAGTTTCCAGGCGGGTCCGGCATTGATGGCGGCACCGGCAAACTGCGGGTCACCCGATGAGTCGGAGCGGCTTCCCGAAATGGTAATGACGACCTTTTGTCCCACCCGGACCTTGGCGGTATCGGCTTTCGCGGTGATTTGAAGGGCGTATGCTTGGCTGGCGGTCAAGGATATGCCGATCCCCGCAAAGGTGAGCAATCTGAGCGGACCCAGCCGGGGTGTCATTCGCGCCATAACCTATTAATAAACGCAATTGCGGGCGGGGGGCAAAGGGGCCTTTTCCGGGGGGCCATCGGAGGTGAGCGCTATTGTCCGGGTGCAGCGAGGGCCACCCAGATCAAGCCTGCGAGCATGATGAGCTTGAGGCCGCCGGACCAGAATGTCGCAATAGCGGGTTCGGGGCGCCAGAAACACTGGGCGGCGCCGTAGAGGAGGGCGGGCAATACGGTGAGACAAATCCCAATCATGTAGATCGGGCCAAGCCAGCCGGTTGTGCCTAGCCACAACGAAGTGGCTGCCGCGGTCAGCATCACGAGGGCGGTTGCGCGCATGACGGTGGCATGGCCCCAGACGATCGGCAGGGTGCGGCGGCCTCCAGCGCGATCCCCTTCGATGTCAGAAACGTCTTTCGTGAGTTCGCGCGCCAGGTGCATCCAGAAGGCGACGGCCGCGGCGGCCACGGCGATCGCCGATCGCGAGTTGTTGGTCTGTGCAATTGCCGTAGCGCCGAAGACGATTGGCAGCGCGCCCATGAGAGACACCGCGAGATTACCCAGTCCCGGCAATCGCGACCAAGATGTGTTGTAGAGAGTCAGCAGTAGGACGACGAGCAATGTGATGACGACGGGAATCGAGCCAAGAGGAAGGGTCGCCAGGACACCAATGGCGAACAGGATGATTACGGCCAGTTTCGCGGAAGCGGGCTGGATGGCACCGCTGGCGAGGGGACGATCCGGACGGTTGAGGCGATCGATTGCGCGGTCGCACAGATCATTCTGGATATTGCCGGCTGCGGTTATGAGCATGGGAGCAATGGGAATTATAAGCCAGATGGCTTGCTCAAAGCGCCCAGTCGCTATGAACGCGCCCACCAGCGCCGCTGCGCCCGAGAGTAGGACATTCCAAGTGCGGATGAGGCGGAGCCAGTGGCGCATGGGAAATCACCAAGTCTGTGTGACGCGAAGGCGGACGAGGCCATCGCGCCAGGCGGCGTGGTCGCGCCACGCGAATTCGAGATGACCGATGCGGTCCGGCGAAAGAAGCCAGAGGGCGACTCCGTAGTCATAGGGAGTTCGGTCGCGGCGATTCGCATCGGTTAAGTCGAACATCCGCAACGATGCAACTTCGGCGAAGGCCGAGAGCGCGGCCGATGCACCTAATCTGCGGCGAAGTTCAAGTGAGGTCCAGGCACCGGAACGCGCGACGATCTCACGGTCGGCGTATCCCCGGAGTTGACGATCGCCGCCGAGATACCATTCATCACCCGGGCCGAGGCGGTCCGCACCGGCCAGCCAGCGTTGGCCTGCGGCCGACCAATGGCATGACAGCCTTTGGCTGAGCGAAATCGTCTTGTTGATCTCGCAGCTTAACATCATACGGTTGTCAATGGTCTCACTGCTTGGCGGCGTGGCGGAGGCGAACTGATGGCGGCGGGAGTATGTCGCAGCCAAACCTGTTCGCGTTGGCGAGCCGTAGAGTTCATCTGTGACGTTGCCGCGTGATTGATGCGACAGGCCTAAGGCGAATTCGGTCGTGCGTGAGGGAGCGACCGGGAGCGAACCCGGTGTGACTTTTCGCCACTTTGTCTGGGCCTCCACTCGCCACTGGGTGGACGGACCGACGCCGTAGCGAAGAGTGGCGGCGATCCCCTGCCGTTGATAGTCCTGACGGGAGTCGTCGAGAGTCAGTCCCCAGTCGAAGGGTTTGCCGAAGGCGCCCGATTCGGCGAGTGTGATGCGCAACTGGGTGCTGGCGAGCTGGAGACGCTGGTAGTCGAGTGAGACTGAACGGTTGCGGCGCAGAAGACCAGCCATACGGATTGAGGCGCGACCGTTGAGACCGCCCGTGGTTTGCCCGCCGGCGGCGACCATGCCATCGAGCAGCACCGGCCGTGACTCGGCCAAATGCCAGCGGACGGTGACACGCTCGTTGGTTGAGCCGTCGGAGATCGCTGGAATGATCTCGGGGGATCCGGCCAATCGCAGGCAGGAGATACTCCGCAGGCGTTCCTGCGCGAGCGACAACCATGCGGCAGTCAGCGGTGTGTCCGCCGGCATGGCGGTTAGGCGGCGAAGCCAGGTGGTGTCGGTGTGATTGAGGCCGGCGAATTCCTGCGTGATGACGTACGCACGCGGCCCCGGAGTGATGCGGAATGTACAGGAGAGCGTGTCGCCATTAAGAGTGAAGTCACGCGGGGCGACGATCGCGCGGCGGTAGCCGGAGGCAATCAACAACTCCAACGAGCGGTTCAGGGTATTCGCGATTTGCGTTTGTGATCCGGTCGCGACGGGAGAGTTGCAGATCCTGGTTATGGCTTGGACGATTTCCTGCGACGGTGGAGTAACCCACTCCAGCTTGATATTCGATGCATTTAAGCTAAGATCTTGAGCTGAGGACAACCGAGAGGACGTCAACACCGCAATGAGGAAAAATCCCAAGAAGAGCGCGAGTCGGAGTTTTTGTCTGGGTGACTGAACCGACGACGTACACTGAGGCTCCATAGAAGCGCGGACAAGAGTGTCCGCGCCACCGTTAATACGCGCCCCGTCTGCCAGACCGGATTGACTGACTGGCTCAGAACCGAAAGCTCTGGGCTTCGACGGGAGATGTGTCAACACGGGTCTCATCAAAAGGCCGCCGTGGTTTGGAGTTCCCAGCGCCAGCGATTGGGGCCCTGGTCGCGCAAATCGGCGTTCAAGTTTGAACGGATCGTGATCTTGCCCGGCAACTGCACGCGCAATTCACAGAATTGGGTGACCGAGAATCCCACAGGGCGGCCCTCGGCGAGAAGGGCCGAAAGGGCACTCCCCTGCCGCTGCGATGCGACCCAGGTGGCGTCGGTCTCGGCCGAGAGGACGACGGGACCTAACGTCGAATGCAAGGAGGGCCGCAGCCCCAATAGCCGGACTGAGTTGTTCAGAGTTGCCTCGTGCTCGATCCGGCGACGTCCTTCGAGAGACCAGCTCACGCCGATGGCCGGAGTCGCACCGAGAGTGGCGCTCAGTGTGGTCGCGCGAGAGGCGAGACCGGTTGTGCCCGCCAGGTTTCGTTTGCGGTCATCCTGCGAGACGGCGCTTTGCAGGTACCATGAGTTGTTCAAGTGGCGCCGGGCACTGACTTGGTACTGATCGTGCCTGTCATTCTGCACGTTGCCGGTGACCAATGACTTGTCGGAAATCCAAGCCAGGGTGAGTTCGGTGGCTTGGTCAGGTTGGGCCGCTACGCGAAGGCGGCGGTGTTCCTGGGATCGTGAGTTCAGCAGATACGCCGACTGGTGGGCATTCCACGGGAGAATCCAGACACCGGGACGGAAATTGGCTGGATCGTACTGGGCCTGGCGTTCAATTTGGGATTCGAGCGTCCAGCGCCAGCCCAGGGCATTGGGCCGCCACACGCAGAGTATCCGCTGCTCGCCATCATAGGTGTCCTGATCGGTGTCATCCGCCGGGGCGATGACGCGGCGGTAGTCGCCATGGAGGTCGGGGACATACTCGCCTCGTTCCAGCCGGTACTGCCCCTGGCCGGAGATTGTCGGCAGGTAGACCTCACGCTGCGTGGCGAATACGAGCCGTTGCCAAGCGACTGTTGGCCCCTTGCCAGAGTCAAGCCGCCTTGGGAGGAATTTCGATAATCGGTCGACGCAGAGAGCGAGAGCTCGCGCGTGCGCCTGGTAAGAAGTGTGGAATCGTGGACAGTTTCCCAACGGTATTGAGCTGAGACCGGTCCACGCGCCAGTTTCATCCAGCGGACCACGGCCAAATCCGGCGCCGGTTCGAACCGACGGGAGCGGTTATTCAGACGGTCCTGTCGCCAGCCCGCTTCCAGTTGAACGGGCTTCGGCGCCAAGATCAGTCGAGATTCGTACAGGGTCGATTGATCGTGACCCGCGCTGTATGAACCGGAGCCGGCGACGGACCGATGGTTTAACTTGAGGTTTGCGGACAGCGATCTCCCGATGCGGTTGGATGAGGCCAGACTCAGGCGCCAGGCATGCAGATTGGCGGCAGTGAGCATACCGGCCTCTGTGGCGATATCGAGTTGCCCCGGTTTCGTGGTGGACCACCCAAGTTGGTAGTCATTGCGGCTGCTGTCGAACAAGGCAGAGCGAATTCCCCACGCGCTCAAAAAGCGGGGCAGATCATCAAGCTGATTGGTGCGATGACCTGCTGAACTGACCCGCCGCCATTCGAGGCTTAACCGACCGCCGTTTGGTGTGTTCTCTGCTCCGTCATTCAGAGAGGAGGGTTGCACCCCGAACGACCAACGGACGCGATGGTCGGAGAGCAACCGGGTGGAATGCGCCGAGAGGCGATTGGCGTCATCGAGGTTGCCACTCCAAATTCCGTCGAAGCGGCCAAGATGGCGTGTGCCAATATCGAATGACTGAGTCAGATCGGCGTGCGTCTTGGGGGCACCGAGAGTAGCGGTCGGTTCGTACGCGCCTCTCCCCTTTCCGGCATACTCGTACGCCGACTCGGCGAGGTGGCGGTAGCGGCCCTGGCCGGCCCCCACCCATTTGAAACTGACACGCCAGTCGCCGTTGTTCGGCCCGACGTAGACATAGATTGAATCCGTTGAGTCGATGTCGAGGCGGTAGTCACCCCGGTGCACACCGGCGAAGTTCGCGGCAGGGATGGTGACTTCGCTGTTGGGAGTCTGTGCGAGCAGATTGCGTTGGGTCTCGGAAAGACTGCCGAACATCGGCCGGTCGGGGTCATCGCTTTCCCAATGAGCTGAGGTCGAGAATTTCACTGAGCCGGCGCGATCGGCCAAGGCCCATTCGCCTCCGGCCATCAGGCGGCGATAAGAGTCGACTGTCTGCTCGAACTCGACGACTGCTTGCGGGTGGCCGCCCAACACAACGGAGGGGTTGAAGGTGATCGCGTTCCGTTGCGGATCGAATACAAAGTCGTCGGCCGCGCCCTCGCGGAGGCGCTTCCCATCGACGGTGAGTGCGACAGATCCGGGGACGACGGCAATGCCAGCCTGATTGATCAAACGGTATGGGCCGGCATCACCGGACTGCACTGGAAGAGTTCGCCGGACGAGTTCGCCGCTGGCATAGCCGATGTAGGCTGCAGTTCGGCTGGCGGGAGTGGTCCATCCCAGTTTGAAGCCAGTGGCATGCCGCGTTGTCGAACCGGAGCCGGCGTCGACTATCGCCAGATTTCCCCAGCGTCCGTTGAACCGGGTCGAGTTCGCCTCGATATAGAGCCTGTCCAAGTCGCCGAGGCGGGTGGCATCCGGGCCGCTTTGGGCGGAAGTACCTGTGGCTCGATCTGAGAGGGCGGCGGTCAGTTTCAATCCCGGAGTAATCTCGCCGGAAACGGCGAGGTCGAGGCCCTGCGACCAGTCGGCGGAGCGGCCGGAGGATGTGCTGACGGAGAAGGATTTGTATCCGCGCCACTGCAGCGCAGTCGGATTCGGAAGCTTCGACCGGTATGGTGACGCTTTCGACGGAGGCTCGAATCCGTCCACGAGAATTTGCGACACAGGGACGATCTGGCCGGGTGTCAGTTCGGTCGCAGATGGTTGCGTAGCGCGCAGCTCGGTTGGACAGACGAAGGCGAGGCGTACGAAGGAAACTGTGACGGAGTCGCCGGCTGACACGGGTTGAGCAAAGCGGATCCAGCCCTTGTTGGCGTCCAGGGAATAGTCCGTATTCTGGAGCGTCGTACCGGATTCCGGAGACGGAAATCCGCCGCCCGGAGCGGCGATCGCATTGGGGTCATCATTATGGCGGGATGTCCGGCACAGTCTCACTGATTCGGAGCCGATGATGATGAAATACCCGGAGACGAAGTATGGGCCAATTGTGCCATTACCGACGACGATGGTGGAATCGCGCAGGAGAATCGGTGCGGTCTGCTTTGGAACCGACGGGTTCGCCCCGTGGGCGGAGACCGCCAGGGAGAGATACAGGCTCGCAAGGCAAGCCGACAAAGTCCGGATGGTCTTTGGCGCCGACGGTGGTTTAGGACATGATGTCGGTCGCCTATTCATGGGACTAAGAAATGCTCAATGGCCGGGGTTGTGCATGAGGATTTTCAGAACTCGTCCCGACGGGGGATCGGCGACATAGAGCATCGAGTCGGCAACCGCCACATCGGTTGGACCCTGCAGCACAGCAGCCGGCACACTGGCCGAATCGATCCGTCCGACGAGGCGGCCGCTGGAATCATAGATGAAGACCATCTTCGACTTTCTGTCGGCGATGTAGGCGAGACCGTGGCCATCAAGCGCGACGGCCACGGGTTCTGCCAGGTCCCCCTCACCGAACGACCGCTGGGGAATTCCGGCATTGTCGAAGACCACGACGCGGCTCAGACCTGGGTCACACACATACACAGAGCCGTCATTGGCGCCGCACGCCGCCCCGGCAGGACGCGACAAACGCGCCCATCCGTATTCCTCGCCGCCAAAGCTGCTCAAGAACCGGCCGGATGCATCGAAACGGTAGAGACGCGCATTGCTGCCATCGACGAGGTAAGTTTCACCAAAGGCACCGAGGGCCAGTCCGGTGATCGATCCCTCGACAATTCCGAGCGCGGCGTAGGGCGGTGTGATGTCGGCGCCGTGGCGCCATTGGGTATCGTAAGTCTGGACCCGTCCGGTGACACCATCGGCGATATACAGGCTGCCGCCGAAGTCGAGACGGATCACGCGGGGTGTACGCGATGAGTTCACGTGTCCGTTGCCGGTGACCACCGCATCCCTGATCACAGCGCCGTTATCACCGATTTGAATCACGCGGCCCGATTGCCGATCGGCGATAATGAGTGAGCCGGAGCGCGACGCGCCGGCGGGGGCGATGGAAACTGGAGAGGCGAGGAATGATTCGGTCTCGCCGGTATGGGGTGGCGAAAGGGCGACACCCTGCAGCGATGTGTCACTGTAGACAGCCGCAAGTTCGAATGTCGTGTTGCCTGTGAACCCGGCGTCGGATGCGCCCGAACGCGAACCGGCACAGCCGAAGACAAGCGAAGATGTTAATACCGCGATGGCCGTCGCAATCTGACGTCCAGCCCCATGAATGCACCCGAATTGCAGTCCATTGGTCCGTGAGTCTGCCGATGGCATAGCCGAATCAAAAATGACGGGAGAGTGTTACGGCGAACGCCGGATCAGCGGCCACCGGGTTGCCATCGAATTTGATTCGCCAGCCCGATTCCATGCGGGCCCGGCGATTGACGGACCGGGCAACGCGCATGGCGTCGAGAGCGGCGACCAGGCGGTTTAGGGCGAGTGCTGCGATTGAAAACTTCCCGCGATTGAATGCTTCGTTGCTTTGATTGAGGATCGTGCGGTAATGGCCGCGTGAGGCGTCGGAGTCCCACTGCCAGTCCCATGCCGGCGTGGTGCCGTAGTATGGGCGGCGCGGGTCGTAGACGCGGGCGATGTTGTTGTACTCGGCGCGCGAATCATAGAAGGTGATCGTCTTGTAGAAGGCTTCGTCCTTGCCGGACGGGTCGATGCCGGCGTGCACACGCGCATAGACTTTGTAGTCGTTGCGCTTGGCGGCACCCACGGTTTCAAAGTAGCCGAAGGCCACCCAGATCAATCCATCCGCGGCGAGGAACCCGGCGGCGCGCCGCCGTTCGCCCGAGTACCACTGGCCTGCGCCCGGCAGCACCAGCGAGAGGAGGGTGGCGCGGGTGACACTGACTTTGTCTTTGTCTTCCTCGGCGAATTCGTCAATGCGCGAGGCGGCCAGCATTGGGCCACGGGTTGTGCGATCGCCGGAGGACGACAGCACGTCCTGAACTGGGGCGATCGAGATGAGTTTGCTCTTCCCGGGTTCCTGGATGAGCTGGCCCTCACTGGTGGCGTGTTTCGGCACGGACGCCGGGTCGCTGCCGCTTGGACCGGTGGGCAGAGCGTTGGGCAAAGCACACCCAACGAGTTTCGCGTCTGAAGACCTGGCCGAGTGGGCTATGCCCACCATGTCAGTCCGCAGGCCATAGACGACCACATCTTGAGACACTACCTGTGAGGCCGAGGCCAACCCCACGATGAGGATACAGATCGCGGCCAGCACTGCGCCCGTGAATTGGCGGTGGCGGATATGGTTCATCTTCCCGCGCATCAGAATCGATACCCCACAGCGAATTTGGGATACAGCTTCCCGTCATTGGGAGATTGTACAAAGCGCAATTGCGCGCCCACGGAGCCGAATTGATCCATCGACTTGTTGTGATGCGCGGCGCCGATGGCGGCCTCGAACGCCGACAGGAGGTGGTTGCCAATGGTGAGAATCAGGACGGTGGAGGCATGGCTGAACTCTCGGTTGGCGCTGGCGCGCTGACCCAGGTAGTCGTCACGATGCGGTGTTCTGAATTCGACGCCGACCGTGTCTTCGGGCTTGGTGACGTTGGGGAAATCGCTCCAACCGAAGACGAACTGGTCGTATTTGCCGACGTTTTCGTAGTAAGTCTGGTTCTTGATCGGCTTTCCCTCGGAATCGAAGTAGATGTGATGTGAGAAGACCAGCCACTTGCCGGTGGTATCAAACGACGGTATCCAATCGGGGTTGATGTAGCGCATTGTGTCGCTGGAGACACCGTAGACGGCCTGCAGTCCGCTCAAATACTTCTGAACATCCCAGCCTTCCGCAGGATTGTCGGCGAAGCTCTGGTACTGAGTCTGCTTCTTGTTCCCCTGGCTGCGGAAGTGACCGCGCAGGAGCCATCCTGACGCCTCCAAGCCGAGGAAGACGAATGGCTTTACCCGGCTGCCATTGTACCACTGGCCCCATCCGGGAATCAGAAAGGACTGCGCGAAGGCGCGCTTCGGGGATTTGGACTCGTAACCATACATGCCGGCAGTGGAGTCCGAATTGCTTGAGGCCTGCGCGTAGAAGATCGGATCGCCGACGAGATCCATGGTCTGTGCCAGAAACGCCCGATCGGACAGGTTGGCGAGGGTCATGCCCTGGTGTGGATCGATCGGGCCGGTTGCCGGCACCGATTCCACCGCGCTCGCCACGCCGGCGCCGAGAATGAAGATTCCGGCGGCCAACAACGCGATGCGCAACGGATGGATTGGCGAGTTACTCTTCGATTTGATTCGTGATCGACACATTCTGGTACCTCCGAGTTCGCAAAAGTTAAATGAGTAACATGACCGCCACGCGGCACGGCAGTCTGAGAGATTCATCGCAAAGGTCGTTTGTGAACGGTGTGGCATGAGACAATCGGCTCCTAATGGACGACGGACATTTTGCACATGACCGCTTTACGGTCGCCGCCGCTGGCAGCGACTGCTTCAATGCGCACGAAGTAGACTCCGGAGGCGGCACCGGCGCAGTCCCACACCCAGGGTTGATTGAAGACACCGCCAACGCCTTCGATGTTGCCGGCTTCATGAACCAGATTTCCCGCCAGATCGAAGATGCGAATATTGACGCGCGCCGGTTCGCCCAGCCAGAATCGGACAATCGCCCTGTCACTGGCCGGATTGGGATACACGAAGGCGCTGTCGGTGGGGAACAGCCGCGTGTACGTCTTCACCGGCTCAAGATCGACGAGGGGAACAGTCGCGGTGTGCAGGCAGTCATGCGCCGCCATCGGCCACAGTGATTTGGATGCGGTCGCGGGCTGGGGAACTTCGAATGCGTAGAGATAACCATCGCCGGCCCGTGCGAAGACGGCGGAACGTTGATCCCTGGTATCAACTCCGATGGCAATGGGAGAGGTGAGCGCCGCACCCAAGGGGCGCGGGAATCCGGTCACATCGGTTCCGTTCCCATTGACTCCGAAGATTGCGCGGCGGCTGCCACCGATTAGAATACTGAGTGTTCCATTGTTGCCGAAATCGGAAACCGAGGGCGAAACACTCGTGGTATCGGGGGCGTTGACCGGTCCGATCACGGCGGGGAAATTCGGCATCTCCGCGCCGGTATAGGACAGCGCATGAATCCGTCCATTGGCGGGGACCATAATGTCAAGGAAGCCATCGCGGTCAATGTCGGCGAGAACCGGTGGCGCCGAAGGTGTCGCCTCCAGATCGACAGGGAATCCAGGGAGCACTGTGAAATTCGTTGTTTCCAGCGCCCAGAGGAGGCCGGCGACATCCACGACTACGGCATCGTAAACACCGTCATGATTGAGATCGCCCATCACCGGCGGCAGCAGCGAATCGGCACCTACGGTGGCGTGATGTTGTCCCGATTCGCCGATCGATCCGATTGCCCAGCCTGCGGAGTCTGACCGCCAGATTGCCACGGCGTTGGAATCACTGGTTCCGGCAATACCGCGAATGGTCCCGGGGAACGACAATACGGTCTGCTGGCCGGTTACAAAGCTGATGACATCGATCCCACGCCCTTCGACTGGCTGGATCAAACTCTTGTAGACGACACCGGCGCCGCGATTGACGGCAATCGGCGGGCAGGAGGGACGGGCGGACGCGGTGCGCTCCAGAATGACCGGAAAGAGACTGTCGGCACCAGCGTAAGCGCGCCATTCGTAGATATGGCCACTGCGGGTGACTGCGACGATCTCGACGATTCCCTCGTCGCCATCGAAATCGCCCATGATCGGCGGGGCAATCCATTCCGCATCGCCGGGGGTGCCTTGGGCGACGATTCGTATGCTTAGAGTCTCGAGCGTGGTATCGAAATTTCGACGCACAACCGAAACACTCTTTGTCCCGATCGGAGTCCCATCCCAATTCCAGCCCTCGATGTAATTCTCGTAGCCCGCGAAGATTTCGGGGCGGCCATCCCCGGGTTGGCGCCAGCGACCGATTCCATCTTGAGCCATGTCGATGACGGATGGTGCTCCGGCGGGGCCATCCATCTGGCCGGCGAAGATCGGAAAGCCATCGAGAGGCCCGGTCGTGGCGACGTTGAAGAACATCGTATTGCCCGGTACAGTGATGCCAAAGATGCGCACACCCGCGGCGCCGCCGGTATTGCTCAACGCCTGCGGATTTGTGGTCGCCGACAATTCCCGATTATTGGGACTGTAGTAGTAGTCGCGGAAATTGCCGGTGCCGGACGAGTAATATCCGCCGAAGTTCACGATCCCATCGGCTTCCATCAGATGAATGAACCGGCGGTTGGGATCCCACTGCAGCGTATTCGCGAGGAAATTGTTCGGCACGTCATCGGTCTTCACATAATCGAGGTCGGCGACGCCTTCATCGACCTGCCAGATGAGCAGCCCGCCGGGCACATGGTCGGGTTTGCTTTCGGGGAGCAGGAAGTCGTATTCGCGATTGTCAAAGCGGGTGTTTGTATCGATGGGGCCGCGGACGACATAAGCGACTGAATCCCAACGCAGGCCCGGATCGCCAACACCATCAATGTCGGTGCGGCGATTTTCGATCAGGTAGTATTCGGTGGGAGAAATCGGAATCTTCAACACCTGCGAATACGGCTGGACAAGTTCGCCCATCAGTTCCGCCGCCGGCACCGGGACATTGTTCGAATCCGTTATCTCCGTGACACTCACCAACCCGAGGTAGGCGCGCGTCCAGGCATCGGGATAGACCGGAAGGGCACCAAAGACGGTGCGCTCGTAGCCACCCACCTCCGCGGCGACACCGACGTCGGCCGCGTTATTATCGTACAGGCTGAAGTTGCCGACCTGGGTCATGAAACTGCGCGTGCTGTACAGATCGATCAGCCCGAGGGCATGGCCGAATTCATGCGCCATGACACCGTTGAGGACAACGATGCGGTAGTCCTGGCTTTCGGTTTCCGGCATGATGATGGCTTCCCGGAGTGAATCGGTGCCATTGCGCAGATAGAGCGTGGAATCGAGTTGCAGAAACCCGGTGAACAAGTCACCCGGCGAATCCTGCATGACATCCGATTGCCGGTCCGAACCCGGGTGGAAAAAGAAGACCACGTCGTAATCGGTGAATCGCAGCGATGGTTCAATTTCGGACGCGGCGCGCGCGGCGTCGAGCACGTAACGGCGCAGGCCAAAGACGACGCCACTGTCCCCGGCTCGCTCGCGTCCATAGTACGACATCGTTTGGGGCAGCGCATAAGAGCTTGCCGCATCCTGGGGATAGACAGTCGATTCCAGCGAGATTAGACCGTTGGACACTGTGTTCCAGTAAAGACCCAACGAGCGCAGATGCGCTTCAAAGTACGACCGGTCATGGGGCGCGCTGTCGAAGTGATGGCCGGTGGAATCGAAGAACGCCGTTGTGTCGCGCAAGTCGAATTGGCCGCGACCCGTGGTCGTGGCATCATCAGGACTTTCCAGTGGGAACTGAACCCTGACGCCCAGGATTTTCAGTGCGCGCGGGCCCCGAACGACAGAGGTGCTCAATGGAAGTTTGGAGGGGGCTTCGCGCTGGAGATGGAGCAGGTTGCGTTGCGAGGGCATGGACCGGAATACGGCGCGATTGCTGTCAACCGGGCTGGGTTTAATCACCATGCCGTCATGGCGGAGACGGATAATGTCCTTCCCAACGGCGGGAGAAACCCACAGAACGGCGATCAGCAGAACGGCGGCGCTACGCCACCCACGGTGCATGCCCGGG
>JACRMA010000091.1 GCA_016235085.1 Candidatus Zixiibacteriota bacterium | reverse complement strand
GCGCTCCAAGCTGTGGGGCACGTTGCCATGCTGCGCCCCACCATCCGCGGCATCGCCTGCGGCGATGTCGCTCCTGGTGGGTCACTTCGGTTGGTCACAACTGTCAATACTGTGTGGAGCATGACATGGGCATGACACGCAGGACAATAATTGTCCGAATTTGGGGTTGTTTGGAGTGCGGGAGGTGTCGAAATGGAGACTGGGGAGTTAACACAGGGAACGATGGCAACCCAAGATGCAGATATGCCTTCCTTGGCGGCGCCGGTAAAGCGGCGGATCAGGATTGTCCGTCGCAAGATCAACGGCCAGACCGACTGGCGGTTCTGGTCGCAGGTGTTTTGGACCGGAATCTGTCTTTGGATTGGCTGGGAATTCTGGCGATTTGTCAATTTCTATGAGACGGGGGCGGTCGGGACACCACCGGGACGGCCCGCAGGGGCTGAGGCCTTCCTTCCCATTTCAGGACTCTTAGGGATCAAGGACTGGATCGTCAACGGCGTGCTCAACCACATCCATCCAGCGGCAACAATTGTTCTCGGGTTGGCGCTGGTCTCGTCGGTCGTGTTGAAGAAATCGTTTTGCGGGTGGGTGTGCCCGATCGGGTTCATCTCGGAAGCCGTGGGGACGGCGGGCCAGAAGATTCATCGTTGGAAGGGACGTTTGCCCAAAGCGCTCGACTGGCCCTTGCGGTCGGTCAAGTATTTGCTGCTCGCGTTTTTCGTGTGGGCGATCATCCTGCAGATGTCGCCGTCGGCGCTGGCGGCGTTCATCCAGTCGCCGTACAATAAGGTCGCCGACATCAAGATGATGAAGTTCTTCACCGAGATGGACTCGGAGTCGCTGTGGATTCTTGGCAGCCTGGTGGTGCTGGGATTCGCGGTGAGCGGTTTCTGGTGCCGGTTTTTGTGTCCGCATGCGGCGCTGCCCGGGCTGGTCAGCTTCCTCTCCCAGTTCAAGATCACGCGCACGGTGCGCGCGTGTATCGACTGCAACAAATGCAATGTCGCTTGTCCGGCGCATATTCCGGTGATGCAACTGGCGCGGGTGCGGTCGGACGAATGCAACAGTTGCATGGCGTGTGTTGATGTGTGTCCGAGTTCGGAGGCACTCAATCTGTCGCTGCCGAAAAATCGCGCGCGCGTGTCACGGCTGGGCGCTCTGGTCGCGGTCACAGGAATTTTCGTGGCCGGAATCGGGATCGCGCAGTTAACCGGTCACTGGCAGACGTCGATTACGTCCGAGGAGTACTCCCAGCGGATACCGCACATCAACGACGCGATTTACTTCCACAATCGGGGGGCGGTGGAGGAGTAGGGCGTTTTGGGAATGATAGGAAGAATGGGAAATATTGGCATAGCGCCCACCACCGGGAACTGGTGGGCGGAGCCCACACTACGCGAGATCGAATAGCAGAATATCCGACTGCTCTCCCCCGGTAATCGATAACTGCTCTTCGCCACTGATCGCGGCGCCGTCGCCTTGCGAGAGGGGTTGGCCGTTGACGGTGACTGAACCGCTGGCGACCTGGACCCAGGCGTGACGGTTGGGGGCGAGTTTGTGGGTAACCGTCTTGCCCGGACGGAGGCGCGCGGTGTAGAGGCTGGCGTCCTGGTTGATCGTCACGGCACCGTCGTTGGCGTTGGGCGAGGCGATGAGAAAGAGACGGCCATTGCGCTGTTCGATGGGGAAGTTCTTCTGCTCGTAGCTGGGGGTCAGGCCGCGGGCATTGGGCAGAATCCAGATTTGCATGAGATGGACACTCTCGCTCCGAGAGGCGTTGAATTCGCTGTGGGTGATACCGGTGCCGGCGGTCATGCGCTGAACCTCGCCGGGGCGGATGACCGAGCCGGTTCCCATGCTGTCCTTGTGCTCGAGGGCGCCTTCGAGGATGACGGTGATGATCTCCATGTCGTTATGTGCGTGCATGGCAAACCCCTGGCCGGGAGCGACGCGGTCCTCGTTGATGACGCGCAGGGAGCGGAATCCCATGTGGTCGGGATCGTAGTAGCGGTCAAACGAGAAGGTGTGATAGGTGTCGAGCCAACTGTGGTTGAAGTGGCCCCGGTCGTCGGATTTGCGGATTGTGATCATTATTGTCCCCTCTCTGGAAAGACAGCGCTCCTTCAATACCACGGAATGGGGGCTGGGGTTCCCGGGGAATTGACGTCCGGGGTTTGATAGGCCATCGCATTCTCAACCAACATTGTGGGAGTGGGAGGGCGAGGCTCCTGCCGAGCCTCTTTTTGTCCGCGCGGACACATGGCTCGGCGGGAGCCTCGCCCTCCCACGGCATGCCTGTGCGAATGCGTCAATAACGTGGTCGCCCCGGCTGGAACTCTCACGCTACCACTCTGTCACAGCGTTCGGAGCTTCCCACGGCAAGCCGTGGGGCACCCAAGTACAGATTATCGGGATTAGGCGGGGACTTCTTGGGGCGTTCGGATCTTCTGGGCGAGGCGGTGGGCCATCTTGACGCAATCGTTGAGACCGACGCCGTAGAAGGCGTTGCCGACGACCGAGAGACCGGGGTGGTGGGCGGTGAGTTGCTCGATTTTGGTGCGGCGTTCGCGGTGGCCGAGCGTGTATTGCGGGATGCCTTGCTGCCAGCGGTAGATGCGGGTGAAGACAGGGTCGGCCTTTATGCCGAGAAGCGGGTTGAGTTCGCTGCGGATGGTCTGCCAGAGTTGATCGTCGGTCAACTCCATCACTGATGGGTCGCCGGCGCCGCCGAGCATGGTGCGGAACTGGATGTGGCCACCCGGGGCACGGTCGGCGAAGATCGACGAGGTCCAGATCGAGCCGAGACAGCGCAGATTCTGGGTGCGTGGAATCAGGAAACCGAAGCCGTTAAGGTTATGCGTAATGTCCTCGCGTCTGTGGCCGGTGGCGACGACGACAATCGGGGCGTAGGGAATGGCGTCGAGTGCGATCGCGAGTTCTCGGTCGAATTCACGCAGCATGTGCGCGGCGGAGAATGTCGGGCAGGCCAGAATGACATGGCGGAAGTTTTGCGGCTCGCAGCCGGCGGCAGTGACCTGCCAGGAATCGCCGAGACGGGTGATTCGTTGCACGGAGCGCGACAATCTGATCAACGGCTTGAGCCTCTCCCCCATGCGCATCACTAGGACATCGAGACCGGATCGAAATGAGGTGAGCCGTCCGCCGGGACCGGCGGCGCTGCCGGATTTTTTCTTCGGCACTCCTGCCGCGCGTTGCTCTCGTTTCTTCTGGCGCATCTTGGCGATCATGGCGCGCACCAGGCCGCCGTACTGCACTTCCATTTCGCGCATGATCGGGAAGCATGAGGGCAGCGAGAGTTCTTTGGCGACACCGCCATAGACACCGGAGACCATGGGATCGACAAATGTCTCGGCGGCGCCGCGGCCGATGCGGCGCGCGGCGAAATCGAAGACCGATTCATCAGAGTCATCGCGACGGGCGCGGATGAAGGGCTCGGCAAAGATGCGAAGCTTCTCTGCGGGATTCAGGAGGCCGGTCGTGATGATGGCTGGCGGTGAAAACGGGACGGGATGGAGACGGCCATTCTTGACGATGAAGCGCGCCTCGCTTTGATCATTGGCGGGTTCGAGCGAATCGCGCAGACCGATTTCGTCGACGAGCTGCAGAGTGAGCGGCTCACGATCCAGAAAACCATTGGGACCCCAGTCAACCGAGTAGCCGTTAGCGCGGTCGGTGCCGATCGTTCCGCCGAGACGATCCGAAGCCTCCCAAAGTTCCCAGGTGCCGGGATTGGCGTGCAAGCCGAGCCAGTGCGCCAGAGCGAGGCCGGAGATGCCGCCGCCGATGATCAGGCCGTCGTGGGTGGGCATGGGGAAACCGTTGAGGCCGAGTGTGGGAAGTGAATCGTGTACGATCGCGACTTCCGTACCGTCACCCCCGCGAAAGCGGGGGTCCAGTCACCGTTCGGAGCACTGGATTCCCGCTTTCGCGGGAATGACATCGGGGTGTTAGACGCGGATCCAAGTTGGGTGAGTAATGTCCCAGGCATTTCGCTCCCGTTGAAGCTCACACAAACTTCATACTGTTCGGGAAAAGATCGGTTTCTTGACCGTGGCGTTTTCGGTGAGGCGCGGGAGGTAGGCGTCGAAGACCATGGCGATGTTGCGCACGAAATGCCGGCCGAGCGGAGTCACCACCAGGGCGTGATCGGCGCGCGTGAGAAGACCGTCATCGTAGAATTCGCCCAAGTGGCCCAGATCGTCTTTGAAGTACGATTCGCTGTCGATCCCGAAGCGCCGGTCGAGCTCGGCGAAATCCAGACGCATGCGGCACATGATTGCGATGATGGCCTCGCGGCGAATTTCGTCGTCACGGGTCAGGCTCCAGCCACGGTAGACGGCCCAGCCCGACTCATCGAGACGGCGGTAGTAGCCACCCAGCCGTGAGTCATTCTGGATGAAACCGCCTCCGATATCGCCAATCGCAGAAACGCCAAGGCCGACCATGTCGCGCGAAAGCGAGACGGTGTAGCCCATAAAGTTGCGGTGGAGGTGACCGTTATCAAGCCCCTGTGCCAATTCATCTTCCGGAAGCGCGAAGTGGTCCATGCCGATTGGCATATAGCCGGCGTCGATGAGTTGTTCGATGGCAGTCGCGAAGAGAGCGAACTTGTCGGGACCGGTCGGCAGGTCAGCTTCGTTGATCTGCATCTGGTGGGGTTTCACCCACGGCACGTGCGCGTACGAATAGACCGCGAGACGGTCGGGACGCCACTTGACGACCTGGGCTATGGACCGGCGGAAGTCGGCAAGGGTTTGGCGCGGGAGGCCGAAGACCAGGTCCATGTTGATGCCGGCGAATCCCAGTTCGCGTCCGAGTGTGAAGGTCGCTTCGGTCTGTGAAACCGTCTGGCCGCGACCGATTGCGACTTGTACTTCGGGCGTTAGATCCTGCACGCCCATCGACAGACGGTTGAAGCCGAGCTTGCCCAAGTGGCGGAGTTGTTCGGGACTGGTGACGCGTGGATCGACCTCGATGCCGATCTCGGCCGAGGGGTCGAACTCGAAAGCCGTGTGAAGTTTGTTCCAAAGTTGATCGATCTGCGGGATGCGCAGAAAAGTCGGTGTGCCTCCACCCCAGTGAAGTTGCAGGAGGCGCCGTTTGCCGCCCAGCTTGGCGGCGGTGTTGTCGATTTCGCGGAAGAGATACTCCAAGTAACGCTCCACCGTGTCCTGGCGCTGGGCGATGACGACATTGCAGCCACAGTAGGTGCAGCGCTCCTCACAGAACGGGATGTGCACATAGACCGACACGGGACGGTCAGAGGCGGCGTAGTTCGCCAAGTGCTTCTCGTAATCGGCGGGACCGAATTCTTCGGTCCAGACGGGCACAGTCGGATACGAGGTGTAGCGCGGCCCGGGGCGGTCGTACTTCCGCAGCAGGTCGGTCGGGACGGCGAAATAGCGGCTGGGCTGGCTCATCTGGGTTCTACGGCGCGAAATAGGATGGATTTGATCGACTTAGACGCCTTTTGGTGGACGGGAATGGACGGCGTGGACCAGGGCGTGGACATTGGCTTCCGGGGTTGTGGGCATGATGCCATGGCCGAGATTGAAGACGTGGCCCATGCCGGAGGCATCCATCTGGGACATAATGGTTCGGGCCCGTTTCTCGATCTCCTCAACAGACGCCATGAGAGCAATCGGATCGAGATTGCCTTGCAAGGCAGTCTGTGTCGGGCATCTTGCCGCCGCCATCGGCAATTGGGTGCGCCAGTCAACACTCAACACATCACATGGGATATCCCTAAGAACTTCAATCAGATGCGACGATCCGTTAACGTAAACGATGACCGGCGCATTGGGCCGCCGGACCTTTCGGACAATCGATTGCATGTGCGGCAAAATCCAATTGCGATAGTCCTCGGGTGACAACACGCCACCCCACGAATCGAAGAGTTGGACCGCATCCGCGCCGGCATCGATTTGGGCGTTGAGGTATTCGGCCACACCGTCGGCGAGGTGCGACATGAGCTTCTGGGCGGCCTGGGGTTCGCGGTAGAAGAACTCGCGGGCGACGGCGAATTCACGTGAGGTGGCGCCCTCGATGGCATAGCAGGCAAGGGTAAACGGCGCGCCGGAGAATCCTATCAACGGCACGGATTCCGGGAGGCCCTGGCGGGTCAGGCGAATCGCATCGGTGACGAAACGGAGACTGGACGATGGGTCCAGCTTGGCGAGACTGGCGACATCGGCGGCTGACCGGATGGGGCGGGCAATCTTGGGACCGCCGTCGCCGAAGTGCACCGGTATACCCATCGGGGGGAAGACAACCATGATATCCGAGAAGATGATCGCGGCATCGAGATCGAAATCGGTGATCGGTTGCAGGGTCACTTCGCAGGCGACCTCGGGTATCGTGCAGACCTGCTCGAAGGAGTACTTCACGCGGACCGCGCGGTAGGTGGCCTGGTAACGTCCGGCCTGGCGCATGATCCAGATCGGGCGGCGGCGCACCGGGCGGCCATAGCAGGCTTCAATGAAATCACGTGTGATGGTCAAACTGAGTCTCTCCCTTGATACAACACCCGCAACCAAGCAGCGCGGCTCACGCGCCCTGCTCTGGGGGAACGAATTTGTAGCCGGCGCCGAAGACGGT
>JACRMA010000081.1 GCA_016235085.1 Candidatus Zixiibacteriota bacterium | reverse complement strand
TTCTTGTTCGGAAACAGAAAGTCCGAATTCTTGATCGCCGCCTGAACCCGTTCACGAGCCTCTCGGACCGCACCGTCGGGTAGACCAACGGTCACAAACGCCGGCAACACCTGTGAGATGTCGGCCTCGACCTCAACCAGGTAGGCGTCAATACCCAACACGGCGGCAGAAACCACCTTTGCGAGCATTATGTATCTCCTTTACCGCCAGTCACTAGCCCTAGCCCGTGGCGATACCTCAATGTACCATACATCGATCACACGGTTCAATCATTTTCCGACTGGGATAGATAGTTTCTGCCGCCCCTTCGGGGCAGGGGAGTTTGGGTGGATCGAACCCAGGGCTTCGGGGCGTGTTGAATAACCATCACCGTCGTGAATTCGAGAGGCCGGACAAGAGTGTCCGGCCTACCGATATCGCTACAATCTGGCAGGCCGGACACTCCTGTCCGGCCTTTTCAACACGCCCCTTCGCCCTGGGCTACGTTATATCGCCCCTCCGGGGCTGGGAATTGTGACTGCCGTCAGATGGACGCGGATCATTTCACCAAATAGGCGGGCGAGGGAAGGGCGATTCAATCCGGCTCTCCGATCACATACAGGGAGCAATGTGGCGCGGGCGCCCTCGCCCGCGTTCGCGCGGAGCGCGAACCTTGGGTACCCCGCTTTCGCAGTGAGCGAGATCGAGGGCGGCCGCGCCACACTTTGGGGATGCCCGCCGGGGAATGAGGGGACGCTGCCGGGGAATGGCCGGCGATGCAACTTTCCCACCCCCGTCCTCGTCGTACAAGGTTGTCGCCGTGCCACATGGCGCGGATTACGTGCCGTGGCAAATTGCGCAGCGTACGATGGATTACCACTTGAATGAACCACGCACCGCCACTGAGATTGGATCTGTGATTCGAAGGAGCCTCTTGTGCAGCATATAGAGATGACGATCAAACGATCCCTCCCGCTCTTGACCTTGACATTCGCAATCGTGTTTGGATTCACGCACTCTGCAGAGGCGCAGCCTCTGGCCTCGGGCATTCACAAGCAGATGCGCGCGATCCATGTGAAGAGTCCCTCACCCAAAGTGGACGGCCGTCTCGATGACGCGGCGTGGGGGTACGCCGAATTCGTCTCCGATTTCCTGCAGAAGGAACCGAATCAGGGGACCGTGCCGGCGGAGAGCAGCAGAGTCGCCGTCGTCTATGATGACGACGCGCTCTATATCGGCGCCCGGATGTATTCGGGGCGTCCCGACCTGATTCGCACCGATCTGGATCGTCGCGACAATCAGGGAAATGCCGAGCAAATGATCCTGTCATTGGATACTTATCACGACCATCGCACCTCGTATGATTTCGGTGTCACCGCCGCCGGTGGGCGATTCGACCGTTACCATCCCACCGACGTCGAGTACGAGACGGATTTCTCCTTCGATCCGGTCTGGGAGACGGCGGCGAGCGTCGACTCGCTGGGCTGGTGCGCCGAGATGCGAATTCCTTGGTTGGCATCGAAAATATCAAGCCATCGCGGCGGCTGGAGCTTCTCCCCTACATCACCGGCAACGGCCAGTTCGACGACGAACCCCAGGAGGGGAATCCGTTCAACAACGGCCATGAGCTCAAATCGAACGTGGGCGGTGATTTGAAGATGGGCTTGGGACCCAATCTCACCCTGGATGCCACGATCAATCCCGACTTCGGCCAGGTCGAAGCCGATCCCGCCGTCGTGAATTTGAGCGCTTATGAAACTCAGTACACCGAGCGCCGGCCATTCTTCACCGAGGGAAACAAGCTTCTGCAGACACAGGGACCGACCTACTTCTACTCGCGGCGCGTGGGCGGAGCCCCGCACGGTCCGCGTCCCAACGACAACTATGTCGATTTCCCCGGCACGACGACGATCCTTGGCGCCGGCAAAGTCTCCGGCCGTCTCCCCTCAGGCACATCGATCGGGTTTTTGACCGCGGTCACCGACCGTGAGATGGCGCGCTCGTGTGATTCGGCGTCGCAACCGGTCAGCCGGACCCTGGTCGAACCGCGCGCCGGTTACGCGGTCGCTCGGGTATTGCAGGAATTCGGCAAGAGCAAATCGACCATTGGATTGGTCCTGACCGGTGTCACCCGCGACTTGAACGCGCACGATGCGCTGTCGGGCTCCCTCCGCAAGAATGCCATCACGGGAGGGACCGACTGGCGATGGCGAATCAACGGCGGCGAATACGAGCTGGATGGTTACGCCGGATTCAGCCATGTCAGCGGTGAGCGCGGCGCGATCCTGGCCACCCAGGAATCGAGCGCGCGCTACTTCCAGCGTCCCGATGTCAGCTATCTGCATTTGGATACCAGCCGGACCTCGCTGACCGGATATACCGCATCGGCGACAATCAATAAACGCAATGCCAAGCATTGGCTCTGGGGTGCAAACGTCAGCCTCGCGTCGCCGGGTTTTGAAATCAATGATGCCGGATACAAACAGAGTGCGGATCGGGTCAATGAAGTCGTCGCTGTTGCCTATCGTGAAAACGAACCCGGACCACTCCTCCGCAATTACTCCTTTAGACTCGAATGGGACAATACCTGGAACTACGGCGGCGTGAAACAGTCCACTTTTTTTGGGCTGAGCGGCGAAGCCACGCTCAAGAATTACTGGAATTTGAGTGCCGGATATAACAGTTCGTTGCGCGGTCAGGACGACCGCGCCACCCGCGGCGGCCCATCAATGGGATCACCATTCAATTGGGATGCCTGGGCGTATGTCGGCAACAACTACTCGGCTCCTATCCGATATGGCCTAAACGCTGATTACGGACACTCTGAGCTGGGCGGATGGGGATACAGCTTCGACCCGAATATCGCGGCCCGCATTGGAACCCGTTGGGGGGTGTCGCTGGCACCGCACTATAATCGCTCCGCCTCCACGCGGCAGTTCATCGGCACCGACACAACCGGTCATCCGGCGATCACGTATGGTACCCGGTACTTGTTCTCGGGCATCGAGCAGAGCACGCTGTCGGCGCAATTCCGTCTCAACTACTTCTTTACGCCCAACATGAGCCTGGAGGCGTATGTCGAGCCGTTCGCTTCGAGCGGCCGCTATTACAATTTCGGCGAGATGCGCGCACCACGAGACCTTGCGTTGCGGTATTACGGGACCGACGGAACGACGATCACCCGGAAGGAGGACGGCTCCTACGAAGTGACCGATGGCCCTGATACTCTGTCGATTCCGAATCAAGACTACGGCTATCTTTCCTATCGCAGCAACGTCGTGCTGCGGTGGGAATTCCATCCCGGCAGCACGGTCTACCTTGTGTGGCAACAAAACCGAACCGGTGATAAAGACCCGGGACGTCTGGTGCGGCCAGGCTCACTCTGGGATGCATGGCAGAGCAAAGGCGCCAATTTCCTTGCCATCAAGTTCAGCTACTGGTGGGCGGTGCGCTAAGCGCGTGTGCCGCGCTTCGAGATTCGCCGTCATTGAACCGAGACAGCTTCTCTCAAGGTGAGCGCAACTCCTTGCAGAAATCTGCGAGAACGGGCGCCGCACCATCTACCCACGTCTCCTCAAGTGATACTTTAATAAACGCTCGCACCGCATAACTCCATAAAGAGATCGATCGCGCCCCAACGAGGTTGGCGCGCGCGGGAGTTTCATCGGCACACGAAGTGCTTCTTCGAACGACAGATTTTGTGAAAAACTCTTGCTGATGGTTCAGATGGATTCGGCGTATGAGGCGATATTTGTCGATTCGATGACACGATGAGGGCACGATGAAGATCCTGATAATCTTCACCATCATGATCCTGGCAGTGTGGGGTGTCGTGGACCACTACTTCCCTCAGATCGGAGCCTCCCTCCCCGTCTTGGGAGCGATTTCGACCGCATTGGACGACAGCGGGGTCAGCGCCGCGCCAGGCAAACTCGTGTCGGCCGGGCGGGATTTGGGTGATGCGGCCAGAGCGCATCACTTCGGCGGCTGGCACATTGCCGTCATCGTGCTGGCGGTGCTCGCCGGCCGAAAATTGGCGATGTGGCTACTCCGTTAAGCGATCAGTCGATTGAATCAAACTCAACTCGCACACCCCGGCCCTGGCGCTGCGCCGCCGCTGAAGACGTGCTCGATCAGGTAGATCACGTCCATCACATCGACCCTGCAATCGCCGTTAAGGTCGGCGGACGCCATGCCGCCCGGGGGCGTTTCTCCCTGGAAGGCCGTGCTGATCAGCACGATAATATCCGAAACGTCGACGGCATTATCGCCATTAAGATCACCAAAGGAACCGCCATGCGCAATTCCGAACCAGTCGTTGAGTTTGGTCACCAGAGCGATGGCGTCCTGATTGCGAATGAAATACAGCGGCAGGCCGATGAGCGCGAATTTGTTCGTACCGGAGTCACGCCGCACGGCCACCGGCACGGCTGGATTCGAACCCGATGAGGAGCGGTAGTTGAGAATGACTTCGGCCGACGCATCCGCGGGAACCATCGTAAAGATGTTGTTGAGTTTTCCGGACCACGGTGGATACGACTTGACCGAATCGATCACGACATCCGGGAATCCCGCCGCACCCCAGCCACCGATGCAATCCATGGAATTGACTCTGGTGATCGATGAAATGTGACACAGATCGTACAGGATGCCGGCTGACTTGACTTCGTTGGGTGTGGCCCAGCCGGTGATGACCAGATTATTCCCGTACGACAAGAACCAGTTCAGTTTGGCCCAATGGTCGGCCGGCCAGTTCTCCCACGCGTAGTCGTCATCCAGCCAGTACAAGGTCCCGTACTGTCCAACGACCGATTTGTCGACCGGCTGGTTGTAGTCGTCGTAACGGTAGTATCCGTGCGGGTAATCCGCGAAGATCGTGTTGTACACCATCCATTGGTTGGGCTCAGTCGGATCGTTGGAAGTCGATCCGGTCAAGTCGGCCAGAAGTGTCCCCTGATCGAATGTTGCCGGGATGCCGCTCACCAGATTCGAATACGCGCTTACGTTTCCGTTGTGATCGTAGGCCAGCGCCCGGTAGTAATAGCGAGTGTTGCCCACCACTGTCACATCGCTGTATGAGCTAACGCCCAACGATGGAACGTAGACCGACAGCGCCGTCGAATCGGTGCCACGGTAAAGAGTGTAGTGATCGAAGTCCAATTCCACTGTGGGATTCCAGCTCAGATCGATGCGCTGAAACTCGACATTCGCCATGAGGTTTCCCGGGGCACGTGGCAGGAGGTATGGCGCGAGGCTCGCTTCCGTCCGCGCGATCGACTCCGCACCGGAGGAATCGAGCGCGGTGACGGTCGCGTAGTACATCTGCCCTTCGGCCAGCCCATTCAGCACTTGCGTGCTGGGATCGCTGGCGGCGATTTCAACGTACGAGGGGTAATTCCCCGGACTGGTGCCGTAGTACACTCGGTACTTGACGATGTCGCCGCCCAGCACCTTCTGCCACTGCACTTCGAGGGACTGGCCGTCACCCACGTCCCACATTTGCACAGAGGCCACACCCGCGGGAGCCTTGGACACGTAATACGCGGTCATGCCCATCATGCGCACGATGTCGGTCCAGTACGGGTAATTCAAACGGGAGAGCGTGTCGGCGTTGGTGTGCCATCCGGGTGTGTCAAAGTTGCCTTCTTCGGCGTAGATGAAGTGGTATCCGCGCTGGCCGAAGTAGTAGTGATCCGACCCTCCACCGGCGCTGGTGTTGATGTACGGTTGCAGGGTCGTGCGCGACGAGCCGAGCTGAGACGCCAGCTCGGCGTAGGCATACGACGCCGGGTCTGTCTTCACCCAGACATTAGGGGTCTCATCGGGATTCCAGCCGATCATGTCGAAGTTGAGCATGAGTTCGATGTCCCAGCCACCCGCCAGCGCCACACCGGAGTAGTAGTTGCTGCCGACCAGCCCGATCTCCTCCGCGCCGAAGGGTACAAAGATGATCGTCTTGCGGGTCGGGATATCCGCCAACACCCGGGCAATCTCCATCACGGCGGCCGTGCCGGAGGCGTTGTCGTCAGCGCCCGGTGCATACACCATCGGGTCGGATTGGGTGTTGTACGAATCGTAGTGCGCGCCCAGAATGATGAACTTGTTCGGCTCGGTGGTTCCCAGCTTCTTGCAAATCACGTTGTGGGCGTTGTAGCCATAGCCAATGCCGAATGTGTCGGTCTTGACATCGGTGTAGCCAAACGAGAGAAATTTCTGCCGCAGGTATTCGACCGCTGCGAGACATGAGTCTGTGTAAGTGTATCGCGTCCGGAAATTCATCAGCCGCCGGTCGTAGGCAACGACCGAGTCCTGGTTGACGCGCGCCGCCACCGTATCGATCCACGGATCGCTGCCGATCAAACCCGCGGTCGTCATCGGCGGCGTGTAGATCAGGGGAATCCTCTCCCCCGTGATCGCGACCGGTGCTTCCCCAGCCATACGGGCCCGCCAGAGAAGCGGCTGATCCGACTTCCAGAGTGCCCCGCCGGTAAAAAGGTCAATTGGCGCAGCACCCAGTTTGGCGAGGCCACCGGGCTCCGTGAATGGAGTCTCGGAATCCACGAAGTAGAAGCCCTCTGCAAAGGGGCTCGACTCGACCACCTGGTAGGCAACACGGGCCTGATTGAGCCTATTCAGCATCAGGCCATCCACGACAGCGTAAAACTCATTTCCCCACCGGAAGACCGGCTCGAGGCCCA
>JACRMA010000137.1 GCA_016235085.1 Candidatus Zixiibacteriota bacterium | reverse complement strand
CTCTACTTCCTCGTTCCGGCCTACAACAAGATCCGGGTGTCATATGATGCAATCCTGTTTCGTATTGCGGATTTTGATCAACAGGTGCATCAGATGGGGAGCATCGGTGCGTTTCCTGCAACTTTACCGATAGAGTGGGACATTTCACTTGTTGAACTGAGCTCGATTACCCGCCGTTGGCATCAGCGTAAGCTCCCGATCATTAACACCAAGCGACAGAGAGAATTGCAAAAGCCCCGACCACGATTCATTTGGAGGGCGCTGGCGAGAATTCAGGGGAGGCTTGCTTTCGATCTCCTCTTTGACGCGACCTCCTTTGAGCGTAATGACCTCCTACATTCGGTCGTAGTGTATGACGAGCAACTCGCCAACTTCGTCAGTCAAATTTGGCAGATCCCGGCTTTTCAAGTCATGGTGGGCAGTACACCAGCAAAGAGTATATGGGAAAACCTGGCGAGCTGGTAAGCCCTGCGGAGACTCCCTCACACTGAGTTTTCGCCCTACTTTGAGACAAGATACTGATAAGGGACGGCTGACATCTTTGTTCATAGCCGTCCAGTACCTCTTTTCGTAACATCCAGGCGGGCGGGACCCGATTGATCGCGTTTTGGTATCAACACCTCCCGCCTTGGACGATCAAGCCTACCCAGCTTGCAGACGGAAGACGAACCGGACTGTCTTTTTCAACACTCCGTCGAATCCCCGTAGCGCTAATTCTTTATATCCCGTTCGCGATTTTGGCCCCGATCGGACATCTCCGCATCCGGCAGTAGAATTTTGCTACAGCCCGGCACGAGCGTCCTGCAATCATGGCTTTGCCGGGTGATTCGTGGCAGAAATTGTCGCTTTTTCGTTATTGCGGGCTGGAAAACCCGAAATGGACTTGACTGTCGTGTTCATTTTCCGCTACGCTTGTGGCTCGCCGGGCGAGCCGCCGACGGCCAATCGGCGCCGGAACTCAGAACCGGCCGGCGTGGCGATTCTGGGGGGAATATATGTACTGGTGCTCGTCGTGTATGCCGCCTCACCCGGCACAACGGATGTCGGGTACCAACCCAACCAGCCTGTCCCCTACAGCCACGCCCTGCACGCCGGCAAGCTCGGTCTCGACTGCCGTTACTGCCATTCGACCGTCGAGTATGCCGCCCAGGCAGCCATCCCGCCGACGCAGACCTGCATGAATTGCCACAAATCGGTCCGCTCCGAAAGTCCCAAGCTCCTTGCGGTGCGTGAGAGTTATGCCACCGGGAAACCGGTCGAGTGGGTCCGCGTGCACGATCTCCCCGGCTTTGTGTATTTCAATCATAGCGCCCACGTTCGCCGTGGCGTGGGGTGTGTCTCCTGCCACGGACGCGTCGACCGGATGGACGTCGTTTACCAGGCCAAGCCACTGAGCATGGGATGGTGTCTGGACTGCCACCGCAATCCCGAAGCCTCGCTTCGCCCTCAAGACAAGATTACGTCAATGGATTGGACGCCACCCGAGGATCCCGTGGCATTCGGAAAACGCATTCGCGCAGAACAGGGCCTGAACCCGTCATCGGACTGCTGGACATGTCATCGCTGAGAGCACAAGAGAACAAGCAGTTCTACTGGCGCAGTCTGGACGAACTGGCCAATACGCCCGAATTCCAGCGTTGGGCGCAGGATGAATTCCCCGGCGGAGCGACCGAGCCTGACGGCGGCGTTTCGCGCCGGAAGTTCATGCAACTGATGGGCGCGTCCTTGGCGCTGGCTTGGATGGCCGGATGCCGCTGGCCCAAAGAAGAAATTCTGCCGTTTGCCCGGAATCCCGAAGGATTCATCCCCGGCAAGACCAAACAATTTGCCACGTCGTCGGAATTGGGTGGGGTCGGTCGCGGCCTGCTCGTCACCAGCTTCGATGGCCGGCCAATCAAGATTGAAGGAAACCCACTTCATCCGGGAAGCCTCGGCGCTTGCGATGCCATCAACCAGGCAAGCCTGCTTGAGATGTACGACCCGGATCGCAGCAAGATCCTTGTCCGTCGCGAGCATGGCCAAGAATTGACGCAGAGTTGGGATGATTTCGCGGGCTTTGCCCGTTCCCACTTTGCCGGCCTGCGCGCCGCCGGAGGCGCGGGCCTCTTCATTCTCGCCGAAGAATCGAACTCGCCAAGTCTTCTGGACATGCGCGGGCGTCTGCTGTCGGCGTTCCCCAAGGCACAGTGGCTTGCCTACGAACCGATTTCGCGCGACAATGAACGCGCCGGCGCGCATTTGGCGTTCGGCAAACCGCTGCGCACCAACTACGCATTTGATCGCGCCGAGGCCATTGTCTCCTTCGATTCCGACTTCCTGCTGACTCACCCAGAATCGGTGCGTTACGCCCGGGATTTCGCCTCGGGACGGCGAGCCGAGGACGGGAAGATGAATCGGCTCTTTTCCATCGAGAGCGTGCTGTCATTGACCGGTGCGGCAGCCGACCATCGTGTTGGTCTGCGGGCATCCGAGATCCCAGCGGCAGTCTGCCGTCTGGCGGCCGAGCTCTATTCCCAAGCCGGCGGATCATTGCCATTGCCGGGAAGTGGGCTCGAAGCTGCGTTGCAGCAGTTCCGTTCCTCCACGAGCAGTTCGGCGATTACGCCGTTCATGGCCCGCGACCTTTTGGCGCATCGCGGCAAGTCGATCGTTACGGTTGGGCCGCGGCAGCCCGCCGTTGTTCATGCCGTCGCCCATCTGATCAACACGATTCTGGGCAATGTCGGCTCGACCGTCACCTACATTGATGAACCCGATGCCATGTGCAAGCCGGACGCCGAATCGATTCGGCCGCTGACCGATGAGGCGCGCGCGGGTCGCGTGCAGACTTTGGTGATTCTCGGCGGAAACCCCGCCTACAATGCCCCAACGGATGTGAACTTCGCCGAAGCACTGTCGAAGGTTGGAACAAGCATTCATCTCGGACTTTATGACGACGAGACCTCACAACTTTGCCAGTGGCATCTTCCCCGCGCGCACTACCTGGAGTCATGGGGAGATACACGCGCCTGGGATGGCACAATCAGTCCCATTCAGCCGCTGATCCAGCCGCTCTATGGCGGCAAGTCGCCAATCGAGCTGTTGGCGATGGTCACCGGCGATCAAATGACGAATGGTTACGATATTGTCCGGCGCACTTTGCAGCCGCTCACGAGCGGCCTTGATTTCGAGGTGGCCTGGCGCCGTCTCCTCCACGATGGGGTGATGAATGGCAGCGCCAGTCCCCCGGTTATGCCTCAGTTGAGTGCACAGCCGATTTCTGACGAGCTTGGACGGCTGGCTTCAACGACTCCGTCGGCGAGTGAGGACTTGGAACTGGTATTCACGCCGGATACCAAAGTCTACGACGGCCGATTTGCCAACAGCGGCTGGCTGCAGGAAATGCCCGACCCGGTGACCAAACTCACCTGGGACAACGCCGCTTTGATTGCTCCGGCAACAGCGCGGAAACTCGGTGTGTCCCATGGTGACGTCGTCCGAATTGGAGCTGGCGGCAAGTCGCTTGAGGCGCCGGCGTATGTCCTCCCCGGACATCCAGCCGGGACGATCGCGCTCGCATTGGGGTATGGCCGCAAGTTCAGCGGCAGCGTGGGCAATGGGGTGGGTGTCAATGCCTATGCGTTAAGAAATTCGGCAACACCCCATCTCGCTTCCGGGGTTAAGATCACCAGAACAGGCGCCACGATCGAACTCGCCTGCACCCACGATCATCATGCCATCGACGCCGTGGGTATCAAGGAAATCCAATCCCGGATTCCCGAACTGGTTCGCGAAGCGGAGCTTTCGACGTTCATTTCGAACCCGGACTTTGTACGCGAGGGTGTCCATCATCCGCCGCTGGTCTCGCTCTGGACCGAACACGATTACAACGGCCACCGCTGGGCAATGGCCATCGACTTAAGCTCGTGTATCGGCTGCGGTTCCTGTATGGTGGCCTGTCAGGCGGAAAACAATATTCCGATTGTCGGCAAGGCGAATGTCATCCGTGGGCGCGAGATGCACTGGATTCGCGTCGACCGGTATTTCTCCGGCGACCCCGAACACCCGTCGGTCCTGTTCCAACCGGTCGCCTGCCACCATTGTGAGAATGCCCCGTGCGAGCAGGTCTGCCCAGTGGCCGCCACCACGCATGACGCCGAGGGTTTGAACGTCATGGTCTACAACCGGTGCGTTGGCACACGGTACTGTTCGAACAACTGCCCCTACAAGGTCCGGCGATTCAACTTCTTCAATTACCATAAGGACACACCTGAAGTCGCCAAGATGATGTACAACCCGGACGTCACGGTCCGGAGCCGCGGTGTGATGGAGAAATGCACGTACTGCATCCAGCGGATCGAGTCGGTCAAGATCACAGCCAAGAACGACCGGCGTCCGATCACCGACGGGGAAATCATTCCGGCGTGCGCTCAGACCTGCCCATCACAGGCGATCGTATTTGGGGATTTGAACGACAAAACGAGCCGCGTGGCGAAATTGCATGAGCATCATCGTTCCTACGCGATGCTGGAAGAACTGAACGTCAAACCGCGCACCAAGTACCTGGCGAAATTGCGCAACCGGTCGGAGGAGCTTCGGGACCGGACGTTCGACAAAGCGTGATATCAATGAAGACGGCGATACCAGACCCAACTGTTGACGATCCACGCGTGCGCCCCGAGTTGATTCTCGGCGGCAACGATTTCACCACGGTGACTGATAAGGTCGCCGGACTGGTGGAACGGCCACGTCCACCGCGGGCCTGGTATGTCGCGTTTGCCGTGTCGCTGGCGCTGACCGGTGTCCTCGTGGCGATGATCGGCTACCTCGTTTTCACCGGCGTCGGTGTCTGGGGGTTGAACAATCCGGTCGGCTGGGGCTTCGATATCACCAACTTCGTTTTCTGGGTTGGGATCGGGCACGCCGGGACACTCATCTCCGCGATCCTCTTTCTGTTCCGGCAGAAATGGCGGACGAGCATCAACCGCTTCGCGGAGGCGATGACGATCTTTGCGGTCGTCTGCGCGGGGCTGTTTCCCGCGATCCACGTGGGCCGAATCTGGCTGGCGTGGTGGCTCTTCCCGCTACCGAATCAGCAACAGGTCTGGCCGAACTTCCGCAGCCCGCTACTCTGGGATGTGTTCGCCGTCTCTTCGTACATGTTCGTGTCGCTCATGTTCTGGTACATGGGGATGATCCCGGATCTGGCGACATTGCGTGATCGCGCCAAGACCAAAGTCCGCCAGATTGTCTACGGCATCTTCAGTCTGGGCTGGCGCGGTTCCAATCGCCAGTGGCACCGATACGAACGCGCGTACCTGCTTTTGGCGGCGCTCGCCACACCGCTGGTGGTTAGCGTGCACTCGGTCGTGAGTTTCGATTTTGCGGCGTCGCAGCTTCCCGGATGGCACACGACCGTCTTTCCGCCGTACTTCGTGGCCGGCGCGATCTTCTCCGGCTTTGCCATGGTGATGATGCTGATCATCCCGGCGCGCCAGTATTTCGGCCTTAAAGACATCGTCACGATGCGCCACCTGGACAACATGTCCAAGATCATCCTCGCCACAGGTTCGATGGTCGGCTTCGCCTACGCCATCGAGTTCTTCATGGCGTGGTACAGCGGCAATCCGTACGAGATGTTCACCTTCCTCAACCGCGCGTTGGGACCGTACAGTTGGGCGTATTGGATCATGGTCAGCTGCAACGTCCTGACCCCGCAGCTCTTCTGGTTCAAGAAACTACGGGGCAGCATTCCGGTGCTTTTCGTAGCCAGCATCCTGATCAACGTCGGCATGTGGTTCGAGCGTTTCGTAATCATCGTCACGTCGCTATCGCGAGATTTCCTTCCTGGAAGCTGGCTGAGCTACACACCGACGTATGTCGAGATACTGACTTTTGCCGGAAGCTTCGGCTTGTTCTTCACGCTCTTCCTACTTTTTGTCCGCTACCTGCCGATGGTTGCGATGGCGGAAGTTAAGAGTGTCATGCCGCAGGCGCACTTGGAAGAGGGAGTTCATAAGGGACTCGGTGACTACTGGGGCGACATGCCACAGCAGCATGGCGAGCAGGGTGGGCATCATCGCGGGGGCAAGTCATGACGGCGGCCCAGAAACATTCGGGAGCTCCGGATCATGGCGCCGCTCCGATGGCAGGCACTGGAATCTTCGGGCTGCTCGCCGAGTTTCAGACTGTCCCCCAATTGATGGCCGCCGCGGAGAAAGTGCGCGACGCGGGATACACGCATTGGGATTCGCACACGCCGTTCCCCGTGCACGGACTTAGCGACGCCATGGGATTGAAACCGACACGTCTCCCCTATGTGGTTCTCGCCGGAGGTTTGACCGGTGGAACCGTGGGATTGGCCATGCAGTGGTGGATGAATGCGATCGATTATCCACTGATCATTAGCGGCAAGCCGCTCTTCAGCATTCCCGCCAACATCCCGGTCATGTTCGAGTTGACCGTTCTGTGCGCCGCCATTGGCGCGTTCCTGGGCATGCTGGTGATGAATGGACTGCCGGCCCTGTATCATCCGCTCCTGACCAACGATCGCTTCCGTCGTGCGACAGCCGACCGATTCTTCATCAGTATCGAGGCTGACGATCCGAAATTCGATGCCGAGAGAACCGCCGGCTTCTTGCGTTCACTCGGCAGCAGCGCCGTAGAAGAGGTTCGAGGATAATCCGATGTCGATTTTCCGCGAATTGCAGGATCATCAGACGGTTCGCCAGTACACGCGTGCGGCCGGGGAACGTCTGCCGCGGTGGGTGCTGCCGGTGATTGTCACGCTGGTTGTGGTATCGTGGATTCCGCTGGTGTTTATCGCCAAGTCCCGCGTGACGAAATCCGACGTGCCGCGGATTCAACTGATTCCCGACATGGATCAGCAACCCAAATATCTCGCCCAGACGGCCAGTCCCCTGTTTGCCGATCATCGTGCCATGCGGCCGCCGGTCGAGGGCACAGTTGCGCGCGGCGAGCTTGATGACGACGATCTGTTGTTGCGTGGAAAGGTAGACGGCAACTGGTCCACAACCTTCCCATTCCCGGTCACGATGGAAGTGATGCACCGGGGCCGGGAACGATTCAACATTTTCTGCGCACCCTGCCATGGCCTGGCGGGGATGGGCGACGGGATGGTTGCCAAACGGGCCGATGCGTTACAGGAAGGCAAGTGGGTGCCGCCGACTTCGCTCACTTCAGATGTCGTGAGGGAGCGGACTGACGGAGAGTTGTTCAACACGATCAGCAACGGGATTCGCACCATGCCTGCATACGGACCTCAGATCCCGGTCGGCGATCGCTGGGCGATTGTGGCGTATATGCGGGCGTTGCAGCGCAGCCAGAATGCGTCACCAAACGATGTGCCCGCGGATCACCAATCGGATCTGCGGTAAGGACGGTTGATCACAGTGCAGAAAGCCGACATCACAAAAGACAATCTCCAGTTGGGAGCCAAAGCGGCGAAAGTCACCTGGCTGACCGGCGCGATTGGTCTTGTTGCGATTGCCGCAGCCGTGATCATGGGGCTGCTTTCTCCCGACGGCGGAGAGTCATTCGCCACCGCCTATCTGACGGCATTTGTGTTCTTCCTGACCCTCGCACTCGGGGCACTGTTCTTCGTACTGCTTCAGCATGTCACCGGCGCCGGATGGGGAGTTGTGGTACGGCGACCGGCGGAAGCGATTGCTGGTGTCTTTCCTCTATTCGCTGTTCTGTCCATTCCGCTGCTGTTAAATCTGCACTCGCTTTATCCGTGGACGGGTGCTGAGGCGGCCGGCGATCATGTGCTCGCGGGCAAGGCCGCGTATCTCAATGTTCCGTTCTTCCTGATTCGCTGGATCGCCTACTTCGGTATCTGGAGTCTGATGGCAGCCTACTTCCGGCGGACTTCGGCACGGCAGGACAGCTCTGGCGATCCGGCACTGACCATAAAGATGGAACGGCTCAGCGCTCCGGGAATGGTCGTATTTGCATTGACGGCGACTTTCTTTTCATTCGATGTCTTGATGTCCCGCGATCCCCACTGGTACAGCACAATTTATGGGGTCTACCTGTTCTCCGGCAGTGTCGTCGGGTTTTGCGCCTTGCTCCCGTTGCTGACGATGTCTCTGCAGCGGTGGGGACGAATTCAGCATGCGGTGACGCGTGAACATTACCACGACCTGGGGAAACTGACCTTCGCGTTTGTGGTGTTCTGGGCATACATTGCGTTTTCGCAATTCATGCTCATGTGGTACTCGAACATTCCCGAGGAGACCAGTTGGTATCTGCGCCGTCTCAGTGGCCCGTGGTCGGGTTTCAGCCTGATCCTGCTCCTGGGGCACTTTGTGATTCCCTTCTGGCTCTTGATCTCCCGTGGCGTGAAGCGCCGCCCGGCCACATTGGCATTGGCCGCCTCCTGGGTGCTGCTCATGCACTTGCTGGACGTTTACTGGCTGACAATGCCGGAGTCGAGCCCCAGCAGCCTGGGATTTTCACTCATGCATGTTCTCTGCCTGGTCGGAGTTGGAGCTTTGATGATCGCCGCCGTAACGTATAATTTGAGCCGAAATGCGCTGATCCCGGTGAGGGATCCGAGGCTGGATGAATCGCTGTCGTTTGAGAACGTATAGCGTCAAGATGTATTGGTGAACCATGAGTAATCAAAGCGATCCCGATGCCCTGAGAACGGTTTACGTCGGCGCGATCAGCGTGCTCATCACCCTGGTCCTGATCGTCGCGCTTCAGGCCGCGTATTATCAGGCTCAGGAATCTGAAATTTCGCGGAAAGCGGTCGCCTCGGAAGAGCTGACGGCACTGCGCGCCGAGCAGCTCGAACTTCTCGAGGGGTACCGGTGGATTGACCGATCCAAGGGAACGGTCACAATCCCGATTGACCGCGCCATGGAACTGGTCGTGCGCGATCTGGCGGCGGATTCGACGCGTCCCCAAGTCCCCGCCAAGGCGGCAGCCCAATGAAAGCAATCCGTCTGATTGTATTTGCTATCGCGCTCCTAACGGTGGTCCGCCCGCAGGCATGGGCCGCTGAGCGGATCGAGCCTTTGCCGCCAGAGTTGGAAGGCGTTGGGATCACAGAACACCCGGATGTCGCCCTCCCGCTGGATCTGGAATTCACCGATGAAACCGGCAAGCCGGTACGGCTCGGCGATTACTTCGGGGGCCAGAAGCCGGTCGTCCTCACCTTGAATTATTCCAATTGCCCGATGCTCTGCCAGGTTCAGCTTGATGGACTGGTCGAAGGACTCAAGGGAAGCAAGCTTGTCCTGGGACGGGACTACGAGATCGTGACGGTCAGTATCGACCCGCGTGAATCGCCAACACGTGCGAAGCTCACCAAGCAGAAATACATGAAAGAATACGGCCAGCCCGAATCCGGTCCGGGGTGGCATTTCCTGGTCGGCTTGGACACCAACATCAAGACACTGGCAGGAACTGTCGGCTTCGGTTACAAGTACGATCAGGATCAGGATCAGTACATCCACGCGGCGGTCTCGATGATTTGCACTCCCGATGGACATCTGTCACGGTATTTGTACGGGGTGATGTACGAGCCGCAGACGCTCACGTTCTCGCTGTTGGAGGCGTCACAGGGCAAGATCGGCACCACGATCGACCGGGTTCTGCTCTTTTGCTTCCATTACGACAACAAATCCGGACGCTACGCCCTGGCGGCCATGCTCCTCATGCGCCTGGCCGGGCTCCTCACGGTCGTCGCGCTGGGAATCATGCTGGGCATAAGATGGCGCCGGGATGCGCACCGCAAAGAGATGTTAGCCGGGGTCGCCAAGTGATCCACTCAATCCCTGCCGTCCTGGCATCCCTGGTCCCACTGAGGGCATCGAACGCTTTCTGGCTGCCCGAGGAAGGCACCGCCGCGGCCGGACAGGTGGACTGGCTGTTCAATCTGATCCTCGGCATTTCGGTCTTCTTCTTCGCGCTGATCGCGGTACTCACCATCTACTTCCTGCTGCGGTATCGCAGACGTCAGGGAATCGAAGCGGGCCAGCCTCCGACGCATCATACCTGGCTGGAGATTACCTGGACGGTCATCCCGACCATCATCGTCATCGTGATCTTCTACTTCGGATTCACCGGCTACATGGACATGAAGATCGCCCCGGAGAATGCGCTCGAAATCCAAGTCACCGGCCAAAAGTGGCAGTGGCTGTTCAGCTATCCCAACGGTCATGTCGATCCGGATTTGCATGTCCCGGTCGACCAGCCCGTCAAACTCATCATGACGTCCGAGGATGTCATCCACGGTTTTTTCATTCCCGATTTTCGGCAGAAGATGGACGTTGTTCCCGGGCGCTACTCCACTGTCTGGTTTAACGTCAGCCGTCCCGGCAAACACATCATATTCTGCACCCAATACTGCGGCCGCGGACACTCCGACATGTCAGCGTGGGTCGTCGTCCATCCGCCGGGTGAATACGAGAAGTGGCTCACCGAGGTGGGAGATGAGATCAGCAAGCTGCCCCCCGCTGAGGCAGGCGAGAAACTGTACCTGACGCGAGGTTGCAAGCAGTGCCACACTATCGACGGCGGCGCCAGCACCGGCCCGAGTTTCCTCGGGATGTTCGGGCGGAGCGAGACGATGAAGGACGGCGCTAAGTTGACCGTTGATGAAAATTACATCCGTGAGGCGATCATCGATCCCCAAGCCAAGATTGTGGCCGGTTACCAGCCGGTCATGCCAACCTACAAGGGGAAACTCAAAGACAACGAGATCACAGTGATCATTGAGTACCTCAAAACCCTTAAGCGATAGGATGACTGATTCGAATGAATACAGTCAGTTCCCCGGCAACCCCCGCCGCCGCTGAGCCTGAACACGCGGCCAGCTATCTCCAGGACGGACACGGCATCAAGTCCTGGATCATGACGCTGGACCATAAGCGCATCGGCGTGCTGTACCTGATATCGATCTTGGCCGCGATGTTCCTCGGCGGACTGTTTGCGATGCTGATCCGCACGGAGCTGTTGACGCCGACGAAAACAGTCATGGAGGCGGAAACATACAACCGTGTCTTCACGCTCCATGGCGCGATCATGATTTTTCTTTTCATTATCCCCGGCATTCCGGCCGCGCTGGGCAATTTTGTGCTGCCGTTGATGCTGGGGGCACGCGACGTGGCCTTCCCACGCCTCAACCGGCTGAGCTGGCACCTGTACGTGATCGGCGCGCTGTTTGCCATCTACTCGCTGATCCACGGTGGAGCTGACACGGGTTGGACGTTTTACACTCCTTACAGCACAACGACAACGAGCGCGGTCGTTCCCATCGTGTTCGGTGCGTTTATTCTCGGATTCTCGTCCATTCTGACCGGGTTGAATTTCATCGTGACGATCCATCGGTTCCGGCCACCGGGCATGGGCTGGTTCCGGATGCCCCTGTTTCTTTGGGCACTGTACGCGACCGCGATCATCCAGGTGCTCGCCACACCGGTGCTGGGGATCACACTGCTCTTGTTGATCGTCGAGCGTGTCCTCGGTGTGGGCATCTTCGACCCAACACTCGGCGGTGATCCAGTCCTGTTCCAGCACTTCTTCTGGTTTTACTCACACCCGGCCGTCTACATCATGATTCTGCCGGCGATGGGAGTTATCAGCGAATTGGTATCAACGTTCAGCCGGAAGCACATCTTCGGTTACAAGGCCATTGCCTACAGCAGCGTCGCAATTGCCTTCCTCAGCTTCCTCGTCTGGGGACATCACATGTTTGTCAGCGGGCAGTCGCCGATGGCCAACATGATCTTCTCCGCGCTGACGTTCAGCGTGGCCATTCCCTCAGCGGTCAAGGTCTTCAACTGGGTTGCCACCATGTACAAAGGCTCCATCAAGATGGATGCGCCGATGACGTACACGGTGGCGTTCATCCTCCTGTTCGGGATTGGCGGACTGACCGGGCTGTTTCTGGGGGCACTCGCCACCGACGTTCACCTGCACGACACGTACTTCGTGGTGGCACACTTCCATTACACGATGATGGGCGGCGTGCTCATGGCGTTCATGGGCGGCTTGCACTACTGGTGGCCGAAGATCTTCGGGCGTATGTACAACGAGAAGCTCGCCAATATCGCCAGCCTGATGATTGTGGTGGGGTTCAATATCACCTTCCTCTCGCAATTCATCATGGGCAGCCTGGGAATGCCGCGGCGTTATTACAATTACCGCCCGGAGTTTGAATCGTACCATCAGTGGTCGACCGCCGGGGCGTATCTGCAGGCGATCGGCTTTATTCTGGTCGCGGTCTATCTCATCCACTCACTGCGCCGCGGCCGTCTGGCTCCGGCGAATCCATGGGGAAGCGCCACGCTCGAATGGCGCTGCGCCTCACCGCCACCAACCGAGAATTTCGCCCAGCAGCCGACGGCGGGCGATCCATATGACTTGAAGCCACTGGTATTCGATCCCAAACTGGGCGGATTCACGTATCGCGCGGAGTCAGCGGAGGGCGTCGCCTGACCGGGAATACCGGTTGCGAAATCGCATGCAAGAGAGCCATCAACAACACGGAGAACATCGGTCGGCACACCTTGCCCACCAGTTCGACACGCTTGATCAGCAATACCAGTCCGGCAAGCTGGGGATCTGGATCTTCCTGGTCACGGAGATCCTCCTCTTTGCCGGCTTGTTCTGCGTCTATGCCGTCTACCGCGCCAATCACCCCGACATCTTCATCTATGCCCACCGCTTTCTAAACAAAAACCTGGGAGCGCTGAACACCGCAGTGCTCATCTTTTCCAGCTTCACCATGGCGTGGGCGGTGCGGGCGGCGCAACTTGGCAAGAAGCGTGCCCTCGTGAACCTCCTGGCAATAACGCTGCTCTGCGCTTTTATCTTTCTGGGCGTAAAGTATGTCGAGTACCAGAACAAGTGGAAGGAAGGGCTGCTGTGGGGGACGCACTACCATCCGATTGAAGAAGCTGCCCACGCGGGCGAGGCCGCGCCGGCAGATTCTGCCGAGGCACACTACACGGGCCCGCCCAACGTGCATGTCTTTTTCGGAATCTACTTCCTCATGACCGGCTTGCACGCCCTGCACATCATTGCCGGGATGGCCATCATCGGGTGGGTTCTCGTCAAGGCCCGGCGGGGTGCGTTTTCGCCGAGCTACTTCTACCCGGTCGATTACGCCGGGCTGTACTGGCATCTGGTGGACTTGATCTGGATATTCCTGTTCCCTCTTCTGTATCTCATTCGCTGAGGAATACTATCGATGAGCGAGCACGCACACTCACAACCCGGCCACGGTTCCGACGCGACAGTGCACGTCGTCCCGTTTCGCATCCTGGTCGCCGTCTGGCTGGCGCTCATGGTATTGACCGTCGTTACCGTTGAAGTTGTCTACATCGATCTCGGCAATCTCAATCTTTATCTCGCCATGGCGATCGCGACCGTCAAGGGAGCGCTGGTCGCCCTGTATTTCATGCACTTGCGATATGACCGGCCGTTCCACGCGATCGTCTTCGTCACGGCGCTGGTTTTCGTCCTGCTGTTTGTCTCCCTCGTGCTCACCGACAGCGGCCAATACCAGCCTAACATCGACCTGCGCCAGGAACAGCTCTTGGGGAAATGAACTCAGAGGACGACAGAGAAACTCGTCCGGTGCCATCCGGGATGACGCGGTCGGAAGCCAACACCGGCCGGTTCGGCATGGCGATCTTTCTCATCTCGCTCTCGATCCTCTTCGCCGCCAGTATCATCGGCTATCTGGTCGTGCGCATGCGCGCCCAACTTTGGCGCACCAGCGACCTGCCTTCGCTGCCTTCGGGACTCTGGCTATCGACGGTCATCCTCGTTGCTTGCTCCGTCGTGATTCACTATGCCCTGATCCAAATCCGCAGAAACAATCTTGGCGCAGCGCGAAAGGCCCTGCTGGCCGCATCTGTCCTCGGTACCGGATTCCTGGTTAATCAATTCCTCAACTGGCTGGCCCTGACCGCCGCGCAAGTGCCGCCGACCACACGCAATCTGTACGCGTTTACCTTCTACATGCTGACCGGTCTCCACGCGGCGCACGTGGTTGGCGGTCTTATCCAACTCGGAGTTGTCACACGCCGATCCTTCCAAGGCGTGTATTCGGCTGGGTACCATCCCGGCATATCCTACGCCGCGATGTACTGGCACTTCCTGGACGCAGTGTGGATCGTGATGTTCCTGGTAATGATCGTCCAGAACTGACCGGCGCCAGAACCGAAAGCGGCCGATCAAGTCAGATCGATTTCCGGTGATCCTCAACTGACGTGATCGATCACCAAGACAAATAGCAGAATCGGAAGATAAGCGATCGACGCCAGGAACAGTTGGCGCGCCGCCACGCGTGAGCGGCGGACCGCCAGATGAATTGCCGCGGCGCAAAATCCCAGGCCCAGTACCAGCGCTGCGAGAGCATATGGCAGTCCGGCCTGGCCGATGAGCGATGGCAGCAGGCTGATCGGGATCATGGTGAGCGACGAAAGCAGGATCAATCGCATGGTCAGCGTTCCGGCCTCATCATCGGTTCCACTGACCATGACCAGCCCGGCATTCGCGTAGTCCTCACGGTAGATCCACGCAATGGCGAACAGATGAATCAACTGCCAGACAAAGAGAATTCCGAACAGGACAGTGGCACCACCGTCAAGGCGCCCACCGGCGCCGACCCATCCAATCACCGGCGGCAGCGCCCCGGAAACGGCACCGACCAATGTGTTGAGGGAGGAGCGGCGTTTGAGCGGCGTGTATGCCGCAATGTAGATCGCCGCGCTGGCCGCGGCCAGGATCGCGGTCGGCAGTCCCGCCTTCGTCATCAGAACGACCAGCCCCAGTGCACAGAAAATGGTACCCAGCCCCAGAGCCGCCGGCGGAGTAATCCGTCCGCGCGGCAACGGACGATTCTGTGTGCGTGACATCCGGGCATCGGTGTCACGTTCGATCACCTGATTGCACGCCGTCGCCCCAGCTGAGACGAGACCCAGCCCGATCAGAACCGACAGGAGCCGTACCCCCATCCCGGCATGTCCTGGAAAGAGCAGAAAACCCACCGCAGCGGTGACCAAAATCAGCGACGTCAGGCGGAGGCGGGTCAGCTCCGCGAAGTCTGCGAACGTGAACCGGTCCGGTCCCGCAGCAATCGTCGATGTTTGTTGGGACATGCTCATGCCGGTTCTGCTTCCGCAATGGCAGGTGCCTGGTCGGGCACCCTGATGCCATAAGCTCGTGCGGTGAGAATCAATGTTGCCGCAAGGGTTCCGGCCCCGCCAACCACATGCAAAGTCGGCGCAATGGTCGACAACGAATCGATCATCAATGACGCGACTCCAAGGAACAACTGAAGCTGGACAATCATGCCAAGAGTGTGAGCCGGGCGGCGCAGCAACGGGACTTCCGCCGCCACCGCCATCGCACGCAGGGCCAACAGCACGCACAACGAGGAAACCAAGAGCGCTCCGACGATGTGCTCTGTCACCACTTTGGAGCCATGGCGAACGAACGCCCCGAGAATCATCTCAATAAGGGTCCCGCTCGCCGCAATCACCCCCAAGCGGCGGATCTTTCTGACTCCAGGCAGTGCCGGCATCTGAATGATCTGGCTCCATCGGGAGGATGTCACGACCGCAATGACGACGGTCATTGCGAACACAATCTGCGCCAGACCAGCATGCACTATTGCCGATGCCAAGCGGGCGCTGAGAGCATCTGCGAGGCCGGATATTCCCAGGACGCGTTGTTGAACATTTGGGTCGGAAACCGTCAGGACTCTCAGTCCACCGAGAAGGCCCTGAAGAATCACAGCCCCAAGCACGGACAGGCCAAGATACTTGACCCATCGACGCCGCTCCGATCGCCAGAGTACAATGATGAAAGCCAGGGCAATCAGACCGACAATCGTGCCAATTTGCCGGTGGGAGATTTCGTAGATCTGGCCCCCGGGCATCTGGCTCCAGGACCGGAACCAGTCCCAAAAGCGCAGCGACCAGCTTGGGTCAGAGTCCCCCGCACCCATCGTAGTAACTGATCCGCCGATGAGTATCGTCAGCAGCGTCGCACCAGCCAGGGCCAGGGCCAGTCGGTAAACCCAGGGATTCCCTGGACGTACAGTCGTATCTTGAACTCGATTAGCTTTCGCCAAGGTCTTCGTTTCCACCAAGATCTCCCCAAAGAGACTTAACAAAGCAGATATATACGTGGCCTCGCCCTGAAATGAGCACGGGCATCATAGCCAGAACCCATTCAGCTCGCCCGAGTTCCTCTGGTCCGGCCGTTAACAAGCCATCCCCAAAGGCTGCTTCTCCAATCCTGACCCCAAGCCGGAGGTTTACGGTCATTCATCGAGCGCGACGATCGGAAAGATCACGATAATTGATTGATGGCCAACAGAATAAGAATGCAGTTTGGACACGAAGTGCTGCACTAAGGGACCGCGGATTGGACCCGGCGCAAACTTTGCGAGGCTTCTCCGCAACTTAAACGCAACTTTACGCTTGCGAGAATTTGGCTCTTGCGTATTTTAAGCAGGGACATGAGAGTCCCGCCCTCCATCGTGAAGGCGGCGGGTCCCCCGACCCGTCGAAGACGAGTGGTTCGATAGAGGTTCTTGATGCGCGTTGCCAAAGTTTGGCCGCGGGACAAGTTTGTTCGTCAGGTAGTTCTCTTTTCTGCCCTTGGGTTAGTCCTTCTGGCAGCCCGCCCTGTTTTTGCCCAAAACGCCAGTGCTGGTTCCTGGGGCCAATTGACCCCCACCGAGATCCGAGACCGCCTCTCGGACGACCCGTTTGCCGGGGCCGCCGTGGTCTTCGATCAAGGCCTGATCACAGTCGGCCCTGGATTTAGGTTTACGTATGAAAGGCACCGCCGGGTTCAAATATTTCGTGCCGACGCTTACCGCTTCGCCAACGTCGAAATCCCCCATCATGTGTCGGAGCGGCTGGAAAAGATTGAGGCGCACACTCTGACGCCCGAGGGCAAAGTCATTGAAGTCGCATCCAACGAGATATTTGAGTCCAAAATCGGGGACCGCGTGGCCAGCGTATTCGCGTTCCCTGGAGTGGTTCCGGGATGCGTGGTTGAATACCGTTACACCCTGACTTCCGACAATTTTTATTATCTCCGGCCCTGGATATTCCAAAATGACGTCCCGACCGAGTACTCCGAGTTGTCCGTGCGTGTACCCGAGGGCTTTGAGTATGAGGCGGTTCTCAATAATACCGACTTCGTTCATGGCCCAGACTCGTCGCTGTTCCCCTCGGTTCGGTTTGATGTCAAAGTGCGCCAGTTTACCTGGTGGTCAAGGAAGCTGGCTCCGCTGTTCCGCGAGCCCTGTGTAGCGTCAATTTTCGATCACCAAGTGCAGTTGGACTTCCAGATTGTTCGTTTCCGTGATGGCCAGAAGATCTGGGAGTTTGTTGATAGCTGGCCCGATCTGGCCAACCAGGTCAAGCGCGTTTACAAGCCGCTCTTACGCCACGGAGATACTTGGCAGAAGATGGGCCGCATTCCGGAGGGGATCCCAGCAGCACAGAAGGATATAGCCCGGCGGACGTTACTCAACCGGATTTATCAGTCCGTACGTGATTCGGTGGCTTCAACCGAGGGCACCGGATCGATCGCGGGGCCGGAGATCGTGCCGGTAGCGGAAGTTCTGGCGCAGCGCCGGGGAACTCCTATCGAGAAGAACCTGCTGCTGGTGTCGCTTCTGCGGTACAATGGTTTCTCTGCTCACCCGTTCCTGATTTCCCGTCGCAATCATATCCGATTCGACCGGCGTGACCACCGGCTCGATCAATTCGATCACGTGCTCGTGTTGCTCGACGACGACGGCGAGAAGATCTTCTGCGATGCAAACTCCCCGGCGGCTTGGCTGGGCTATCTGCCACCGGAAGACCAGGTGGGAGCGGGAGTGGTTATCGACGCCCCTGAATACGAGGATAGCGTGGTCCTGGAAGTCCCGGCGCCCCCGGTTAACAGTGAGTCCAAAGGTGCGGCCACCATTGAATTGTATTCCGACGGTTCCGCCACGGGACAGCTCAATGCCTCGGTGAGCGGCGAGGCGGCCTACGAACTCTTGCGAGCGCTGGCTGATCGCGACACCGTGGGATATCTCCAGCGCCAGTGGTTACCTGAGATCGCCCCGCGATCTTTCTCTGTTTCAGTAGACGCGAATAACGAATGGGCACCGATCAAATTCACGGTTGATTTCAATTGGGCGCAGGCGGCGACACTCGACGACCAGCGGCTCTTTCTGCGTCCGGCGATTCTGCGACGTCTCGGATCGAATCCCTTGATGACGTCCACACGCCGTTATCCGGTGTCGTTTGATGTCCCGTGGACCGAAGACTGTCAGATTACCTGGAAACTGCCCGATGGGTTCGCCCTCCATGACCTCCCGGAGGGGCGGGAAATGACCGGCGATGGATTCGTGTTCCGGTCGGCGGTCGGATTGGACAAAGACCACGTCGTCGCCACTCGTTTCTGGCGGGTCGACAAGAGAGATTTCCCGCTCATTCGATTCCCCGAGCTTCGGGAATTATTCAATACGGTGCAGCTTTCCGAGCGTGCCCTGGTCGTCCTGTACAAAGACTAACCCCATCTCCCAGAGCAAAATGGGCGCCGGAGGACCTCCGGGGTGTTTTCATTGTCGCTTTCCGCTTGGCAAACCGCCGGGATCGCGTATTCTGTCTACAGGGAACTGCCACTGGACCTCTGAACCCTATGTCGAATTCCCCATCAAGGCGGGCTTACTCAGCAGCTGACTTCTTCTGGTTCATTGCTTTGGTACTTTCGAGCTTTGCGATGAGTTCCCCTGCCCATGGCGAGATAGCCTGGGACAGCTATCCCGCCGTGTATGATCTGGACGAGTGGTCGGTCGATTGGTCGCCGACTCATGGCCTGGTGGTCGAGGCGCACCGGATTGTGCGGGTCAATCGGTCGGGTGGAATCGCCGCGGGAAGCTTGAGGATCTGGGATACCTTCTTTCAACGCCTGATTTCATTCGAGGGAAGCGTCAAAGATACTTTGGGAAACGTGCTGTACACGGTCGGGCTGAAGGACGTCCGATCGGAAGCACCTTTCTCTGAATTCCGGCTGTACTCTGGCGACGTGGTGCGCGCGGTGGACCTGTCGGCGCCACAGCCCCCGTACGTATTCGAAGCCAGATGGCGGGTAGAAATCGACAATCCGTTCTTCTGGCCGGACTGGTCGCTGGCCGACCATTATCCCCGGCGGCTGGCCTCCTATCGGGTGGCGGTGCCCCCCCGCTATGAGATTCGGCAACAGCAGGTCTTGCCGACTCTGCAGCGCATCACAGAAAAGCAACCCCGCCGCGAAGTCACGAAGTGGATTCTTCGGGATTGGACGCCCCCACAAGGCACCAATGGCGATTATTCGGTCACTCCGCTGGTCTATGTGGCCCCGCAGGAATTTCGCGTGGGTTCGACCAAAGGGAGAACCGATACCTGGGACGGCTTGGGGCGCTGGTACTGGAATCTGACCGCGAATCGTATCGGGCTGTCCAAGGAGCAGGGAAAGGCCGTCGCGAAACGCCTCGCCGACATCGTTGGCCCTCGCGCCCAGGCTGCCGCGCTCAAGGACTGGGTCTCCGATAATTGACGATATGTCGCTATCGAAGTGGGCTTGGGTGGATGGCAACCGCACCCAGCGCATGACGTCTTCGACAACCGCTACGGTGACTGCAAAGATGTCGTCTTCCTGTGGGTATCAATGATGCGCCAGATCGGGCTGGAGGCGTTCCCGACTCTGATTCGCACCCGCAACGCCCTGCAGATCGATCCGAACTTCCCCAAGGACTGGTTCGACCATGTCATCGGCATGACCGTAATCGATGGCGATACACTCTTCGCCGATCTTTCCGATCACCGATACCGGTTGGGTTCGCTCCCTCCGGCATGTGAAGCGCGATGGGCGCTGGCCGTCGGGGAGTTTGGCGGACGCCTGGTTTGGACCCCGGAGCGATCCAGTGACGAGAATCGTCAGGTCGTGCGCTGCGACGGGAAACTTGATGACCGTGGGAATCTCGCATTCGACGCGACCGTGACAGTCCGCGGGCACTTTGCGCGGATGTTGCCGATTCATGGCAACGGCGACCAGGCCGCCACCGCGGCCATTGTACTCGGTGTTGCGCCGCCGGCGATTCAAGCCACGGTGGATCAGATCAGGGCGGTGTCGCCGGATGAGGTGTTCATGCACATCTCCGGGCGCATCATGGGCTGGGCCGTGGTGGAGCCGCAGCGGATGGTCGTTCGCCCACGGCTGGCCGGCTGGATGGCATCCGATACTCTCCTGGGTCGTCCAGATCCGGGCTGGGCCGGATTCGCCATGAATGCCTACGACACATTATCCGTTCGATTCCCGGAAGGATGGTCTCCGGAGTTGTGGCCCGCCGCCGTCTTCCAGCCGATGACGCTGGGGGAATGCGGTGAAAAGCGCACATTCGATCAAGGGGAACTGCGGGTGAACCGCCACCTTCGTTGGGATGGAAGAGGCCGATCCGAAGATGAGTTGGAAGGCTCCGCGACGCTCCGCCGGTCATACCGTGAAGCGAGCAATGCCGAATGGATTTTCCGGCTTAGCGAAGATCGGCAGCTACGTGATTCATCCGTCCGGACCAATGACGGAGTCGGCAGCGCCAAGCCAAAGGGCTCGGGATCGAGCGGTGGCGGCTCTGGCCGGAGCCGCGGACATAGAAATTAGCCGGGGATGGTCGCTCTTGAGTATCGAGCAACCATCACGATCTGCTATCCGACATCTTCCTTACTGAAGCCCATCGATTCTGACTCCACGCGCCTGGAGTTCCCGAATGAATTCCCCCGGCTCGACGGCGAGTTCCTGAGGAATCACACCCTTCTTCTGAATTCGACCGTCACACTGCATCTGGGCGATAATGGCGGCCGGGAACGCGGTCATCCTCATCATCGAGGTCAGTCCGGAGGCCGCGTCGTATTCGTCGATGATCTCCAGCCGGTGTACCCGGGCCTTGCCGGATTCAGTGCCGGCAAACTCCACGCGCACAACGGTGCGGTCGCGTTCGCACAGCGGCACTGTGGCCGCGATCCTGTTTGCCGTCAGATGCCGGGGAACCAACTTCTGGCCATTCATCTCGATCGCTTCCGACGAGAATAATCCGAGATGGAACAGCCACTGCATCGCGCCCACGTGCCCTGGGTATCGCAGTGTTTTGTAGTCGAGATTGCGCAAGCGGGAACGATAGGTCTCCGGAAGCGTGGAAGTTCCCCCCGATGTGTTGAAAGCCTCCAGCATGCCGACCGGGGATTTGAATTCGATCGACTCCACGTCTCCCAGTGGCGGACCGGTGACGATGTCACCATTGCGCAGCAACACCGGCGGCTCGACATACTCATTGATCAACCCCTCGACGGAAAACAGCCGCTCGTATTGGAAGGGGGCGACCGGGTTCAACGGCAGGCCGCCAACGCGGATTCGCACCGTGTCCGCCCAGGCAAACCGCTGCAATCCCCACGCGGTCAAGATCGAGACCATTCCCGGTGCGAGGCCGCAATCGGGAATGATCGACACGCCGGCTTTCTGGGCCTGATCCGACAGCGCACGCTGTGCCGCGACCACGTCGTTGTTTCCCCCCAGATCGACCATATTCGTCCCGCTGGCGATTGCCGTCTGCGTGAACGCCACATTGAATCCGTAATGCACGGCGCACAGCGCCCCATCGGCGTCCTTCATGAGCGATTCGATCATCCCGCCATCACGCGCATCACACTTCGCGATTTGAACTCGTGGATCCGGAAATCTCTGACGAAACGAATCGAGGGCCGCTTGCGACTGATCGGCCACAACCAGCGATGAAACCTTGGGATTCCTGAGAAAATCGTACGCCGCGCCGCGTGCCATCAGCCCGGCGCCAAGAATGAGCAACCGCATCGAACCTCCTCCCCCCGCGACCCGGGGGTCAGTGAGGAACATAGAACCCAAATTGTCTCAGGTCCAGCAAGGCTGTCGTCTCAACCACTATCGTTGACACAGGCAGGAACGCTGCGCTGAACCGCGATCGTGACCTTGACATCCAAGCGCCGGGGAGTCCCGGCAATTCGTTGGATACCTTGAAGTTCACCGCTTGACAAGGACCGAAGTGCGGGTATATTGGGTCTAGTGTCCGCCGCCAAAATGGCGGCGCCTTTTTTACGTTCAGGTCACGATTTGGACCGACGCATCGGTGTCCCTCACCCTCCCGTAGCGCCATCCAAATCCGAAACAGGAGTGCACAATATGAGATGTAAGCCGGGTACTCTGGCTTTTGTTGCTGTCATCGTCCTGGCAGGCACCGTAAACGGTGTCGCCCGGGATGCGTCGGGCTTCGTTCCCGGTTATCAGCCTCTGCGTCCCATGGTGAAACCGGCGCAGGTCAATATCAGCCCGGCGGCCGGCCCGGGGCACATCGTCGTGAAATTCCGTGAAGGAATCACCGTGTCCAGCGGGACATCACGCCTTGCCGGAATCGGTGCGAGTGCCGCAGTGAATGTAATTGCCCGTCATCGCCTTCCCGGACTGGAGCCGATGATCGTCGATGATCCGGCGGCTATCCAGAATCGCCGACTGGCGGCCCAGGATCGAATCAGGGCCAACCTGCCCGACCTGTCGCTTTACTTTAGCACACCGATTAGCGATCCATCGGCCGCCGCCGAAATCGTGCGCCAACTCAACGCGCTGGATGAAGTTGAAATCGCGTACTTTGCGCCCCGCCCCGAAGTCGCTTCATTTCAGGACGCAATGACGACTCCGAACTGCGAGAGCGGCCAGCTCTACCTCAATCCGCCGACGGACGGTGTTCATGCCCGCGCGGCCTGGACGTTGCCCGGTGGTACCGGGACCGGAATCCGAATCACGGATATCGAATACGGATGGCAACTGACTCACGAAGATCTTTCCAAAGGTGCCAGCGCCATCGTCATCAATGGCAACAGCACTGACAATGACCACGGGACCGCTGTCCTCGGGGAGATGGTGGCGGATCGGAATGGGTATGGGATGACCGGCATCGCCCACGGGGCGGATATCGGCGTCTCCTCCGTCATGACTCAATCCGTTGCCGGTGCGATTTATTCGGCGACTGCGATATCGCAGCCGGGGGATCTGATTCTCATCGAACTGCACAGCCCTGGCCCGCATTTCAACTATGCCGTGCGCGATGATCAGAGGGGTTATGTCGCGATGGAGTACTTCCCGGTGGAATTCGACGCCATCGTTAATGCCTACGCCCAAGGCGTCATTGTCTGTGAAGCCGCGGGGAATGGTGCTGAGAATTTCGATGATACATTGCTCTACGGGCAGCTCTTCCAGCGCTCCTACCGCAATTCCCACGCCATCATTTGCGGAGCCGGGTTCCCGCCCGGTCCCGGCAATCCGGATCGTTACAAACTCGGCTTCTCCAATTATGGGTCTCGGGTTGATTTGCAGGGATACGGTATCCAAGTTTACACGACAGGGTACGGTGATCTTCACCGTGCCGGAGGTAAGAACTTTCTTTACAACAGCGGGTTCAGCGGCACATCGTCCGCATCACCGATCGTAACCGGTTCGGTCGCGTGCGTCGCGGGTGTCTTTAAGAACATGCTCGGCCAAGTCATCGATGCCGATTCCGCCCGAGCTCTGCTGGTAGCCACCGGATCCCCGCAACCGTTGCCAAACCAAATCTATAACATCGGCCCGCGCCCCAATCTTCAGGCGGCGTTGGGGACTCTGTTTACCGCCGTAGACTCGATTTGGTATGGCCAGATAAGCCTCGACAAATGGTCCCACGCCGCCCTCCCGGTGTATCTGTCGAATTCCCATCCACTCCAGGATATCTACCTGCCGTTTGTCTTGACGGGTTCGACACCGATGACGATTGACTCGCTGACCCGGGGCCCCCGAACCGCGGCGTTCGAGGATGTGCAGTTGATTTTCGATAACAAGTTCTTTGGTGAGATGGGGTACGTATTGCGCGGCAATGTCAGTGGCAATGGTCCGTCACTTTCCGGTGGCTCCGGCATCGTCGCGTATCTGTGGGTTACAGCCGGATTCAATTCGATTCCGGGGGGAACGGTTGCTGTCGACACAGCATGGCTGGGATCCAGCACCCGGTTGCGGCTGGTTTCCTACTTCCGAGACGGGTATCCGAACTCCTTCTCGAGCGGTACCATCACGGTCAATCCGTGCGACTGCAGCCATCAAGGTGACATCAACAACGATGGCATCACCGATGTCTTCGACATCATGGCCCTCATCGATATCGCCTTCGCCGGTGCTCCACCAGCGCCGACTGATCCGACCTGCCCCGTCGCAACGCGGGCAGATCTCAACTGCGACACCACCATCGATGTGTTCGATGTCATCTACGCTATCACGTCTACGTTCTCCGGAGGACCTGCGCCATGCAATCCTTGCTAACGAGGCTGACCAGGAATCGGAAGGAACTCCTTGCATTTGTCGCGACTGGACGGCACGGGAAGCACACAAGGCCAACACACATCATGCGCTGGCGAGGATCAAGTCACACATCTTCTGGCGTTACATCCGCGATGGTCATCATTATGGCTACCGTTGCGGGACAATTGATGCCGGTCTCCGCGGCTGCCGCCCCACGCGATGATCTCGATCGCTCGCGGATCATCGTGAAACTGGCGCCGACCTCCGGCGATGCGCGCCGGATCACAATGGGCAACACCGGGCGCATGGGGTTCGATCGGGTACTCGCCGAGGCCGGAGTCAGCAACATCAAACAGGTCTTTCCCCCCCTCGCTCCGTCACACCGGCTTGCGCCTCTAGCACGCGCCAGCCACCTCGAGGACTTCGTTGTGGTTCCCGTTCCACTGGGGACCGATCCCGATGCACTCAAACAGCGTCTCGAGGTATTGCCGGACGTCGTCTCAATTGAATTTGATGCCGTCGTGCGAATCTGCGAAGCGGACATAACGCCCAATGACTTGTACTATCTGACCCACCAGTATCCATTGCGCAACACCGGCAGCCAGCCACCCGCCGATCCGGGTTTCGCCGGTGCAGACATCGACATGGAAGGTGCGTGGGCGTACACGACCGGGGATTCCAATGTCGTCATCGCGATCGTCGACACCGGCATCGATTGGGATCATCCCGACCTGGCAGACAAGCTCTGGGTCAACGTCAACGAGACGGAAGGAGAGTTTGACACCGATCACAACGGATACCCAGGCGACATCAAAGGCTGGAATTTCAACAATGGCAACTATATGACCGATGATGATCATTCGCACGGCTCCCATGTGGCGGGAATCGTCGGTGCACTCACGAACAACGGGATCGGTGTAGCTGGGATGAATTGGAAGTGCCGCCTCATGGCCGTCAAGGTCCTCGGAGCCAGCGGGTCCGGAACCGCCGACGCGGTGGCCGGTGGTATCTACTATGCCGCCAACAATGGTGCGGACGTGATCAACCTGTCGCTGGGATCGTATCAGAATTCGGGAGTGGAAGCCACAGCCATCAACTTTGCCGTGACGGCGGGAGTGACTGTGTGCGCCGCCATGGGAAACGATAACTCCGGTGATCCTCATTACCCCTCAGCCCTCCCCAACGTCATCGCGGTCGGCGCAACCGACTCGCATGACTACCGGGCGCTCCCTTTCTGCTTCTCCAGTACTTCGGGGTCAAATTACGGACCGGCCATCGATGTCTCCGCCCCGGGCGACTGGGTGTGGTCAACCGTTCCTGTTGAATCCGGAAGCTACGATTACAAGTGCGGCACATCGATGGCTACGCCCCATGTTTCCGGTCTGGCCGGATTGCTAAGAGCACTACGGCCCGCCTTCACACCGGCGCAGGTCCAGGACATCATTCAGAAGGCCGCCGAAGATCTCGTCGGCAGGCCGGCCGAGGACACGCTTGGTTGGGACATGTATCATGGATGGGGCCGGATTAATGCCCGCGCGACCTTGCAGGCGCTGGCGGTCGCCCTGCCACCGGTTCTGATCACTCCGGGCTCTCAGACTGTTACCGAACTGGACACTCTCCGGATTGCCGTTCATGCGGTCGATTCGAACTTCACGATCCCGACTCTCTCAGCTTCATCGCTGACGAATGCGTCGTTTACCGATGCCGGTAACGGGAGTGGCACTTTTGTGTTTGTCTCCGACATCACTCAGCAGGGAACCTACCAGGTATCGTTCATCGCTAGCGATGGTTCGCTGGCCGATACGGACCAGGTTTCCATCACGGTCAACGATGCCTGCATTTGCAGCAAACACGGCGACATCACGGGCGACGACATATTCGATGTTTTCGATGTCATCGCCGCGATCGATGGCGTGTTCGCCGGAGCACCCCCCCCACCGACCGACGCCGATTGTCCGCCACATATGCATCGTGGGGATTTCAATTGCGACCAGCTGTACGATGTGTTTGACGTCATTGCGCTGATCGATTTCGTGTTTGCGGGGGGGACAGGCCCCTGCAACCCATGCGCAGGTTAAAGCATACCGATGGACATGAGACGTCTCATGTCCGGGCCCATTCCCCGCGGAAAGCGACGCCGACCGGCGCTGGCCAGCGTACAACACTCATGCGACGCCAGCCGGCCTCCAGCATACAGACCTGCAAGTCCGGCATACTCAGGCAGTGTCATCGTCAAGGTACGGCAGGGATATCTTGGCCCCGGCGATTTCGGGACAGACAAATCCGCCGGACGGGTCCACCAGTGGGCTGCCGCAGCCGGAGCCCGCAATGCACGGGCGCTGTGGCCGACGGCCGCCGTCACGGAGAGCGAGAACCCGGCCAACCGCACGTATCTTGTCCAGCCCGATGCCGGCGTATCGGCGGAGGAGTTCGTGAAGCGCTTGCAGGCGCTCCCCTGGGTCGAGTGGGCCGAGGTGGACCGGCTGTTCGAATTGCATGCGCCACCCAGCGATGTCCTGTATTCACGTCAGTGGGATCTCGAAAACTCCGGCCAACCGTATTGGTCGGTTTTGCGTGTCGCGGGGGAGCACAACGACACGCTGGCAAACCTTACGGGCACGCCGGGAGCCGATGTCCGATTCCGCGCTTCGTATGACGACGCCGGTCCAAAGGCAAAGGTGCCGGTCGGGATCATTGACACCGGAATCGAGACAGACCACGAGGATATCACCGGCCGTTTGTACACCAACGACGGCGAGATACCGGCAAACGGAATCGACGACGATCATAACGGGTTTGTCGATGACGTCTACGGCTGGGATTTTTCCGGCGACGTGAGTGCGTCACCAACCACATTAGCCGGTGATAACGACGTTAGCGACCAGATCGGACACGGCACCCACGTGGCGGGGACGGTCGCGGCAGAGGTGAACAACGGCATCGGGATCGCCGGCGTGGCGGACTCGGCGCGTGTCTTCGCCATCAAGGTATTCCCCAATGCGTACTTCTCCGTCACTTCTCAGGCCGTCTACTACGCTGTGTTGCGCGGCGCCCGAGTGGTCAACATGAGCTGGGGCGGCGCCTATCCGTCGCGGGCGTTGGAGGACGCGCTGAAGTACGCCTCGGACCACGGCGTGGTGCTGGTCGCCTCGATGGGGAATTCCGGCGACAGCACGGTCTTCTATCCGAGTGCGTACACCGTCACGATTGGGGTTGGCGCGTCGACCGCCGATGACCGTCTTGCGACGTTTTCCACGTTCAACGACTCCATTGACGTCGCCGCACCCGGTCAGGACATTCTCTCATTGCGCGCCGTGGGAACCGATCTGTATGCCTCTGGTGCGGAACCGGGCGTGCACATCATCAATGACCGGTATTACATCGCCTCCGGAACATCGATGGCGGCACCGCACGTGACCGGCGCGGCGGCGGCTCTATTGTCAATTGCGCCGGGGCTTTCGACCGCGCGTGTCCGCCAGATCCTGACATCCACGGCCGATGACATTCTGGACCCGTATGGAACCGGTGCACATCTGCCCGGATTCGACCGCTACACCGGGTGGGGTCGAATCAATCTCGCGCGCGCCGTCGCGGGTCTCCCCAGAATCTTCGTTGAAATCACCTCGCCTCAGACAAATGAATGGCTCAGCGGATTGGTCCCGATCACCGGGTACGCGGGTGGAAGCGCCTTTACAACTTACTCCGTAAGAATCGCGCCCGGACACTCCCCGGCCTCAGCGTCGTGGAGCACAATTGCGACGTCCTCGACGCCCAATTCCGGCGGCACCCTCGCTACTTGGAATACCAGCACCTTGAACGGTCCATACATGGTACGGCTCGACGCCGGACCCGATGCCGTGTTCGACATGCCGGTCAATCTCGCGCAAGCGCCGATCGCGAAACTAACGTCACCGGCCAGCGGTCAGCACGTCCACTTGCTGGCAATGGTGAAGGGAACTGCCATCGCGCCGGATTTTGAGAGCTACCGTTTGGAAGCGTTGGGACCGGCTCCGGCGATGACGATGCGCGCGATCAGCCAGTCTTCGCGTCCGGTGTGGGACGACACGCTGGGAATCTGGGAAGTGGATCTGCTGCCATCGGGGAATTACTGGCTCCGCTTGACGCTGGTGACCGCGTCAGGAGTGACACGCGACTCTGTCGCGGTCACCGTGGAGTCCGTATTCCACACCGGCTGGCCAGTGAGACTGCCGGCCTCAATCGGATTCGCCACCACCACCGCCGACATTGATGGTAACGGCACAGACGAGATCATCTGTCCAACCACGCGCGGACTCTGGGTACTATCGGCAAACGGAACCAGTTACCCCGGCTGGCCGCGTGATACGCTGGCAAGATTTCAGACACCGCCGGCCGTCGCGGATCTGGACAGCGACGGCAAGGATGAAATCATTGTCGCTTCACCCGATTCAATGTACGTGTACGCCTTCATCGGGGAGCAGTATGCGGGCTGGCCCCAACCGTTCAGTGGCCGTAGTCATGTCTTTGGCGTGACCGTACCCGGAATCGGCGATCTTGATGCAGAAGGCCCGCTGGAGATTGTCGCAATCGACAGCGCGGGCATAATTAACGCCTGGCACGAGGACGGCACGCCGTACAGCCCGCTCTCAACGCACAGTTTCGGCTTTGTTCCATGTGCGACCACGTTCAACTATTCCGTCCCGCGCGAAAGCATCTGCGACCTCGACGGTGATGGCCGTCCGGAGCTGGTAATTGCCGCCGATGGAATCTTCATCTTCGATGGACGCACTGGCTTGCCCTACCATGGAAACGCCTCCGTAGAAGTTCGGAGTCACCACTCAACGCACGGTCTGGCGATTGGCGACTTTGACAATGACGGCACCAGGGAGATCGCGTACATCTATACCGACGCCGCTGCGGGAAATTTCAACCTCAACATCATCGAGCCGAACGGATCCTCGTTGGCGGGATGGCCACAAACGATCCCGCAAACGATGGACAAATATATCCTGTATTCGCTCACTGCCGGCGATGTCGATGGCGACAGAGTACCGGAATTGTTTCTGGCGCCGTATTCGCTTGGCGACGGCTTCCTCTATGCGTACCACGCCAACGGCGTGCCGCTATTGTCCGACTCGACCAACGGGCTCTTTACGCCATTGCCCGGGTCAGCATCAGCGGTCATTCTCGCGGATATCGACAATGATCAACAGCCGGAAATCATTCTTCGAATCGGTGAGCTGCTCTTCGGCCCCGACCAGATTTGGGCACTGAATCCGGATGGCACCTTTGTGCCGGGATATCCTCTCACGTTTGGAATTGGTTCCTCCAGCATCATGTCGGCCCCGATCGTGGGAGACGTCGATGGTGACGCGCAGGCAGACATGGTCACGGTGCAATCGACCGGTACCAGTGTGGCGCTGTGGGATCTGGGCACACCGTTCACGCGAAAGGCGCGTCCATGGCCGCGATTCCAGGCCGATAATTGGAACTCCGGAGTGATTCTCTCGCCCGATTACGACGTGATCTATCTAGTGCGCCTGATCGATATGCTCTACCGCAACGGCAGCACCTTCCCGCCCTTTGAACCGACCGACATGAATTGCGACGGCCGGACCGACTTGCTCGATGTCGTCATACTGATCAACTACATCTTCAGAGGCGGCACGGCTCCCTGCGAGCCGTGAGCACACAACGCCGGAGCGTTCCGACTTTGGCGTTTCGTACCAGGAATATGCATCCCTCTAGCGCCGATGTGCGCCAGAAGAACTTCTCTGTCGATCTTGACATTCAGCCCTTTTCTTGTACCTTATAATCTCAGGGTTTTGTTGCCGGAGGTGTGATCGGCTCCCTGTTCTGGTTATACATCCGTTCCGAAAACTGCCGTAAGCGACATCCGGAGGTACGCGTGCGAGTATCCAGGGACTTTGCGATCGCGGTTGCAGTTCTGACGTTGGTAAATGCGCCGGTCATTGCGCCAGCGGCTCCACCGTCCAAAGATGGTGTCATCCAATTAGTCCGTAACGCACCTCCCGGCAACCTGCGGCCGACCCTCCTCGAAAACACGCCCCTCACAACTGCGCAAGCCGGAACACCGCTGGCGCTACCCGGCTCGTTTTGCATTGGCGATTGGATGGGACCGCAGATGAATCGCGTTACACTCTCCTTTGCCGGCGGCGAGACGTATTTCAGCCTTCAGGACCCATCTGGTACGCTGCCCTATTCATGGGGCGCTGCCTGCACGCCGGCATACACGTTCAATGCCACAGCCATCAACATTGAGGTCAATAAACGTCCCGCATCCGAGCAACCCAACCCATTCACTTTCAATCTTCAGCCGGTGGCATTCGACGCCGACTTGACGAATCCCGGCTGTCCCATACCGGGCGGCGTCAAGTGTGCCGGACCAGTCTACCAGGTGACGCTCAACGGTGGTTCCACGGCCGGCGTGAATTATCTGATCAAACTCCCGTTCGTTGTTGAGTGCTGTGTGACCGGCCCCTATTTCGCCGCTGTCTATCTGTCCGGAAGCTGGGAGCCCGGAATCGCTCAGGTATTAACCGACGGTGCGGGATCGATACCTGCGCCACCGCCGGCACAGCCCTGCCACAATTACCTCCACGATGGCGCTGGGCTCTATGACTGGGTCAATGATCTCATGGGGCCATATCATTTGCGGCTGTACTCCGAAGGGTACACACCCAATGATCCCGCCACCGCTTGTGCGCCGGGTGTATGCGGCTGGCAATGGTGGTATGGGGTCGGGCGTGGTGTGGCAAATCCGGTAACCGATCCCGAGCTTTTTGCGTATACGCTCCCCAGCCTTTCCGGTGCACGCCAAAAGATGGCCACGCGATTCGCATCGCTCGGACTGGACACGCTCAAACAAATCGCATTCATGGGAATGCCCTACACTGGAGCGCCCGACGTCTTGGTTGAAATCTTTGGAGCCGCATCCGGAGCGTCATGTGGCCTGACGACAAATCCGGGGGCGTTGCTCTACTCGGTGACGGTGCCGTACGCCAGTCTGGTGAACCCGCCATTGACCAACAATGTGCCAATCCCGGATGTGATCTGGGGCAATCTCAACGGTGGACTGTCGCAAGATTTGTTTGTCGCGCTTTCCGTGCCAAATGGACCCGCCCATCGGTATGCGCTGTATACACGCACACGATCATACGGGTCCTGCACCACCGATCCGCACACGATGTTCAATGTTTCGGGAAGCTGGTTGTACGGCGGCGAGTACTCGGGGAACGACGACGAGGCATACATCGACGCCTATATCTGCAAGGAGAGGGTCGTTGAGATTCCAAGTGCCTGTACTTCGGCCCATGCCGATGACTGGAACACCTGGATGCATGATTATCAAAGGACAGGGGCGAGCGGGATGACGGTCGGGAACCCGTGTGAGGTTCGGGCCGAGTGGTCGAAGTTCCTGCCCAAGTTGTCCAGTTTCACGAGTCCGGTCATTGCCGGCGGCAAGGTCTATGTCGCGTCTGATAACGAAGTTAACTCGTTCGACCTGGCCACCGGAACCCCTGGCAATCGCGTTGGCGTGTTTCCCTACACTAGCGGCCAGGTACGGTGCAACGTGTCAGTGGAGGGAAATCGCGCCTTCATTACCGGTGGTACCGCGAATTCGATATCGTGCTGGGACACGACGCTCTCGACTGTGTATTGGTCGAATGACCTGAGCGGTCCAGGGCTCGCGGCGGCGGCTCACGGTTCCCTACTGACCCGGAATCGATTCGGTGCCGCGGCGGTCTATCGTGTCGGCACGGACAGCATTGTCGTAATCGGTACCGAGATGACAACGAGCTCCAATCACGGTTGGCTGTACGCCTTGGACGCACGGACCGGATTTCTCTACTCGGGCTGGGGAACCAACCCGATCGCCCTCGATCGTGGCAGTTTGATGTCACCATCGTTCGATGGCACCAACCTTTATGTGGGGACGGCGACCTTTGGAAGTCTAGGCGACGGATCGCTTTATTCGATCAACGCCGCCACCGGCGCCGTGAATTGGAACTTCAAAGATGCGGCTGCCACACTCGAGGGCTGGCCCGGCGGAGTTTCTGTCGAGGGCGCGATTCTCTACGGCGCGACCTATTATAACGACGCACCGAGTGCGGCCTCTGGAGGTCACCGTTACGCGATCGACGTTTCACTCGCCGGTCCGGGGCCAACTCTGGATCCCTCGGCGATCCGGTGGCGCATGGCCGAGGGCCCGACGCTCTACGCAGCGCCGACCATCGGTCCAAACTTCCTCTACATACCCCAAGACGATCCATCCGCCGGAATTCTCATGGTGGACAAATTCGGGGGAACAGCCATTCACAATTTCTCCGTGCAGGGTGTCGCCGCCGTCCCTATCAATGTCACTCTTTCCTGTGACAAGTATCTCTTCGCCGGCGACCGGCTGGGGTGGTGGTACCTGCTCAACACCACTGACCAGTCACTGGAGTGGCGGCGCCAATTCACTGGTATCGTGAATGGCACGGCGATCGCGCACAATTTCGCAAACGGAGAAGATTATGCCGTGGTGAGCGCCCGCAGTGCCGTACTCGAACCAAGCGGTTATGGAGTCGTGACGGCATGGCGCTTCCATCAGCAGCTCAGGCCGTTCCTCCACCAGTATGTCTACTCGACTGAAATCCAGGTACCGTTGGGTACCCCATCCGGGCAGACGCACACAGAGGCGGGCGTATTCAGCAACGACGGCTGTGTCAGTCTCAATTTCCAGAATCCGGTTCTCTGGGATCCGCCGCCATCGGCAGGGAGCTACACGGACATTCAACGCCGGTATGCCGCCGCTTACGTGGATCGCCATCTCGGCAGCGATTACGTGACCCGGTTCAAGGACGACAGGCTCTCGAAGCGGGCCATCCTCGCCGGTGTGGGCGCGCGTGGGGAAGACGATTTGACCGCTTTCGACAAGGCTATTGAAACCGCGAACAAGTCGCGTCTAAAGGCCCGCGCCACGGGGTCGATCACGGCAGGGACCGACGATGTGCTGCGCACGTCCGCTGTTTCATTCAGCGCGAATCCTCTTCCACCTGGGCAATCTACCAACGTCTCGTGGATGTATGATGGCACCGGACTTGGGCGCGGGACCGATGAGGAGTACATCGAATTCCCCAACAACGATCCTGATCTTTACCCCGAAGACCTAACGTATTCGTACATGTATCCGACGCTCCACGTCGTGTATAATGGGGGCTGCCCTGAAGCCAGTACCGTGCTTAACTGGAACACCCTTGGCGCACCCAATAGCGAGAAGGTGTTCAATCATGGTTCCCTGGGAGACGGCAATATTGGAGCGCTGGTTTGGGGTGCGGATGACGGATACAGTGCCAATCTGTACGATGGTAGCCTCGTTTTGTCGGGAGAAAAGTTCAATAGCGGTCGTGGTCAGGTTGCGGCTGACTTCTACAATATGGAGGGCCTGTTTCGTCCCGAGCTTCGTCGTTCGGATAGTACTTGTGGATTCGATGGCGGCAGTAGTGTCCATATGGGTTATCGCCGCCAGGGAGGCTGCCCCGGGATTCCTGTTGAAATCCTGGGGGAGTGGGTTCGCTCGAACTATGTCGACACGACCCTGCCATATGGTTTCACCAATGTGCAGCCGATCAATACATTCGTAACGCAGACTGAAGTTGGTGCGAACGATCCAATGTATGGTGATTTCAAACTGATCTCGTGGCGAATCAAGAACAGGGATTCACTCGCCAAGGAACTCAGGGCAGGGACATACATGGATTGGGACGTTGCTAACAATCCTATGACAAACGTCGGTCTGATTTCCGACAGTTTCGATGGCTATGCGATCTGGGATGCCCTGTCACCTCGTTTTGCGTATGGGATGTTTGACCCAAGCCAGCCCTCGTCCTACTGCGGAATAGCACCGGCTACCAATTCGCCTCACAAGATCTCCGTGTGCAACTGGTGGGGTTACTGGTGGGACCTGTGGTTCGAAGCAGACATCGCGGGGTTAACGTGGGATAACGCCAACCTCTGGTCGAGTCGCGAGTACTGTGAAGGGCCCCAGGGAGTGGCTGGTACCCCAGATGATCGGATGGCATTCCTCACCAACAAAGGTTTCATCCTGCCGGCCAACGGTACTTATAACGAGGTGCAGGCAATGTTCGCCGTCCCCGCAATATCCAACGACGTCGCGACTATCGAGGCCCTTGGTGTCGAAGTCGCCAAACGCGCGGCACGCTGGGCGGGATACGCGCGGGGCGATGTCAACGACGACGGATGCGTTAATCTCGCCGACGCCTGTTGGCTCTTTTCGGGCAATCAGATCTATCCGGATACCTATTGCGGCGACGTGAACAATGACGGCGCCGTCAACCCCGTGGATCTGGTCTACCTGCTGGCCTACCTCAGCGGCAGCGGGCCGGCCCCGCAGGGAGAGTGGCGGTTTGCGTTCTAGACGGCTTCGTAGTCAGGTCATTCGACTTCGGTGCCAGACCGCAAAGTTGAGCGCATCCGTCGATGGTAGACAGATCGTCCCGTCATGCGCGCGAACGCAGGCAATCTGGATGGCGAATCTGATTCTTGGAAACTCTCCAGTGTGGTTGCGTTCAAATTCTGAGTAATCGTCAGAGTCACCTGAAGTACATCCGGGAGGACCGGATCGGGTGCCGCAATCGATTGAACCGGGATCCGGAAGCGCAAGTTTCTGCATCGTAATCGCATATCTCTCAGTCACTTGGAATATCGACCTCGACTGCTCACCGGTTTTGGCAAATTCCTGCGCGGTTATTCTGCATGATTCGAACATTCCAAGGCGAATCCGCAGCTTTTCGCGCCAATTGTGGTCCCCCCCCCCGCACCCGGCACCCGAAGCCGGACTAAGATAAGCAACTCCATGCTACTCACGATCTTGTAGCCACGTCCCTGTCGACTCGCGGATCGTACGGGAGCGGCACGTCTCTTGCTAGGGCGTCCCAGGGTGTGCGATGTCGCACGATCGCGATAAATGAGCACCGGAGTCAATGCAACGTTGAAAGGAGGTGAGTGGCTGATGATGAAAAAGGCGCGCATACTGTTAATAGTCGCAGCAATGCTCGGACTGGCGATCGTTGATGGCTTTGTGTTGCTGTCTACGACGGTTTCGGCAGCACCTGTCTTGTATTCGGCTGGTGAGCCCATTCGGAATAGGGATGGCCAAATCACGGGGTGTCGTTGCCCGAGGATGATCGGCGAGTGCACGTGCGAGTGGGTACCTCCGCAGCAGTAGCCGGTCACAAGGATACCAAAGACAGATACCGGGTGGATTACGGCGGGCCGTTCCTCGGCGCCGGGGAGCGGCCGCGCCAGAACCAGGGCCCGCATCAAAGGACACAGGAGAAAACGGTCATGATGATGACAGTCTTGGCGGCCGCAATCGCCATCTCGCCTTTTGACAGCGCATTCGTAGTTGATACGGCATTTCAGACTCCGGCGGCGCTGCGCGTCACGGGTCGTCACGCCTCGACCGACTGGAGTTTCTGCGCAGTGAGCCCTGACGGTGCGCGAATGGCCTACATCGATCCGGAATTCAATGACGTTCGCACGTATGACCTTGCCGCCGGAGCTATGACAACGGCGCTTTCACACACGGCGAAGACTGTGTTTACATGGTCCGACTCCACGGAGGTTATAGAGAGACCCGATGGATCAAGGTACCTTCGAGTGGTTGAGCACAGTGATCCGATCCGGGCCAGAGAGCAAGGCGGACCGGCAGTTGGGGCGTCAGTTGGTGAAGTTGCGATTCGGACGGTGGTCCGGCAGGGTCGAAAACAAGACGAAGTAAACACGCCGGTCGCCCTGGCTTTTGGCCATGATGGCAGCCTCCTGGTTAGTGACGTCGGTTCCCGCAGGGTTATCGTGATGGGGCCTGACGGCAACTTCAGAAGTTCGTTTCTCCTGGGAGATGATGAAGATGCCCCGTCGGAGATGAGGCTGACGCCGGATGGCAACTTGCTCTGCGCGAATCTACGCCTGGATCGCAGCACAGCGCTTAACGCCGGCCACAACTGTAATGTGTACTCGATGGCAGGAGTTCGCCTGCAGTCGTTCGCGTACACGCCGGCGTCGGCTTTGGCGCGAAATCTCTGGACCGGTGTGAGGGCGGTACTCGATGTCGATCGCAAGGGCTATGCGTTTGTGGCGTTTAGCATCGATCCCGAAATTCATGTCTGGGACAGTGCCGGTCAGGAACGCCGAGCATTTGGCGGCCCGGCCGCGTGGTTTGTCTCTCCACGTGCACTGAGATCGCCACTATCCCAGCGCGAAGTCGTCCCGACAGGATTCCATGAATCCTGGACTCGTCCAATTAAAATTGTCTGCTTCGGCGATGACCACCTGCTTCGAGCAACGCTCGCGAACGACAGAGTTGCGGAAACAGACAAACCCTTCTTGATCGATGTGTTCTCCATAGCTGGAACCGCTTTGGGACCAACAGTTGCCTCCGACGCCTGGCCGGTTGGCGCTGATAGTGCTGGCCATATCTACTTCTTGACAGCTGCGGGTGACCGGCTTCTGAAGGCCCACCTGACTGGGGCCATAAGCCGATGACCACACTCGGGTACAGGATCGTCATCCTTCTGCTAGTGGGCCTGAATGGGCTACTGGCATGGAGACTCATGAGTAGTCACGAGCACGCCCATTCACGGCTTCAGAGCGTTAATGACTACCTGTCAAGGCAGTCAGTTCCCGCAGTCTCCGTCACGGATCGATCGGGACGAGTTACGTCTCTTCAAGAACTTATATCCCGTAAGTCGCGGAGCCTCCTGATCGTGTTCTCCCCGTCGGACTGTCCCCCCTGCCTGGAGGAGCGGGCTTTGTGGGGACAGGTTGCCCACCGGACCCCCGTTGCGGTGTACAGTATTGGAATGAGCCCTTCCCAATCAGAATTCTGGAGATGGGAGACAAAAGTCCCGATTCCGGTTGAAACGTACCTCGATACGACGTTCGGATTGACGGACAGCATGGCGTTTCGAGTGACACCACTCAAGCTCTTGGTCACCTCGACCGGGAATGTGCTCTGGGCCGATCCGCCTCGGCTCACAGCACAGGACCAAGCGGCCTTTTGGGAGGATTTATCCAATGCCCTCAAAATCCCGGATTAGGATCGTGGCTCTCATGCTCGCGCTCGGAATCTCTCTGCAGGGGCGCGCGTGGGCTGGTGGGCTTTCGGTCGTATGGACATCAGTCCCGCCGATCATCGATGGAGTGCTTGAGGATGGATGGCGAACCGCCGACTCGATTTCGAGTTTCACACAACTTCAGCCGAATGAAGGCAGGCCTTCATCTGAGCCGAGTATCGCCTATGTACTACAGGCAGCCGACGGAATCTACTTTGCGTTTCGCTGTGGCACACCCGGACGGTCGCCCGACCGGCGTCCCGGTCCTCGCGGCGGGAAGGACGGAGACTATGTGAGTGTTTACCTCGACACGTATCGTGACCGGCGTAACGCATTCCGATTCACGGTTAGCTGCGCGAGCGTTCAGGCAGATGAGGTCGTCTCAGCCGACGGGCGAGAACACAATCCGGATTGGGATGCGGTGTTTCAGTCTGCCGCAGTCTGCGACTCCACCGGTTACTCGGTCGAAATGCGGATTCCCTGGTCGAGTCTCCGGTACCCTCGTGGCGGTGACACCTGGGGTTTCAATATTGAACGCGCAATCCCCGTCAACGGCGAGTTGTCATATGCTGTGCCCGTCAGGATCAACGAGGGACTGTGCGTCTCGGGATTCGCGGATCTGACCGAGCTCAGACCCGCGGCGAGGGCCAACCGCGTGGAACTCTACCCGCAAGCATTCGTTCGCACGGAGAAAGGAACCCGCGGCATCTCAAGAACGTTGCGCCCTGCGGCAGATATCAACTGGAACATCTCTTCCTCGTGGCGGCTTCAATCGACGTTTAATCCCGACTACTCCCAGATCGAGGCAGATCCGTATGCTCTAAACTTGTCCAGGTATGACCGGTATTTTACCGAGAAGCGGTCGTTCTTTGTCGAGGGCAAGGAGTTCTTCAGATCCACCGGCGGGGCAATGGCCGGGATGCTCGAGATGTTTTACTCACGAAATGTGGGAAGGAAACTCCCCGATGGCACGGAAGTGCCGGTCCACGCTGGTCTGAGAACCACGGTCAAGTTTGGCCGGGACGAATTGGCGGCGTTTGCCGCCGCCACAGGTAGTGCGAATTATCAAAGTTTCATTGGCCCCGCATTCGAGCCGCGCGCAACCTTCGGGGTCGCCCGTTGGGGACATCAGTTTGCCCCACAGATCACGGGCGCGATCCTTGCGGCCGGGAAACTGACCGACTCACTCGATAACACGGTGCTATCCATGGATGGCACCGTTTCCACACGTACTTTCCAACTCACTGGGCAGATCGGGCGTAGCGAGTTCGGTATCCAATCTGATTGGGCGGCCAAATCATTCTTCATCTTCCATCCCAGGGCGTTTTCCCTGAAGGGATACGCAGCGATCATCGGTGACCGGTTCAATGTCTCCCAGATCGGTTATGTCCCGTGGGCGGGTCTGCACAGGTTCACTCTCTCAGCAGGACCGACATTCATCAGGGACACTGGGGTAATTGCCTACGCAGGGGCATACTTTGCCGCTGAAGCAAGTCGCGAGTTCGGCGAATCTCACTACTCGCACAGCTACGCGGTTCAGGTGGAAGCTTCGTTTCGCAACAATTGGGGCGCCACCGCGACACTGCAGCTTGGTCGCGAGTATGAACCCACCGGTGACTACAACCCGCGGGCGTGGGGTTTCTCCCTCTCTTCTGACATGTCACGCAGGGCATGGTTCAGCGTGTCATGCTACAGCAGTTTCGGGTTCAATTATCTTCGCGAGTTCTTCGCCCGGAGTGAATACGGCGACTGGTATTCGGCGTGGCGGGTGTCACAGCCATTATCACTGGAGTTTGACGGCTCTCTTTGGGTTGAACGTGATCCGCGCGGGCGCGCGGAAGAGATCACTTGGCGTTCCCGCGTGGGTGCAAGCTGCGCCATCCGAGAGGGTATGAACGCCGGCCTATATACTGAAATCCCTGTTACCCAAACCGAGGGGGTGTTGTCCTTCCGGATCGGCCTGACATGCTCGTACAACTTTGCACCAAGGAGCTGGATCTATCTAGCCTTCAACGATTGGCAAACTCGTGAGGATAACAGGTATCACCCCCAACACCGCGTGTTTGCTGCGAAGATAAAGTATCTCATCTCCATATAGCGCCGAATCCGCAAGACCGCGGAGCGACATCCCTGCCGCAGCAGCGCGTTATCCCAGTCTTCTGTCGGATTGCAGTAGCCGGACTCGTCCTCGTGTTTCACAACACGTCCCAAGGTCAGTGGCGCACAGTTCACTTTCCGTGCGCAACCGTCATCGCTGCCAGAAACTTGCTTAAGTCCGGCGCGTGCTCCAGTGAATTCACCGCCTCGATGACACGGTCCTGCGCCGACTTGTCCATGACCTCGGAGGTCAGGGCGCGGAACTTTTCCTCGATGTCGGCATCGGTCATCGGATTGCTGGGATTGCCGCGCGGGTAATCGACCTGCTGTTCCACTGTGCGGCCGTCCTTGGTCGTGATCGCCACGGCTGAGCATTTCTTGGCGGGGAACTGGCGTTCAAACTCGGCGTCGGCGACCACTTCGATTTTCGGGAATAGGGAACGCAACTTCGGCTCGGCGATTCGTGCCGGAGTGAATTGCTGCGGTGTGATCATCCGGTCGGCGATGGCCGCCGCCACCACATAAGGCAGCGAATGATCCGCCGTTTCCTTGGTTTCGGGGTGGTATTTCGTCGGATCGGCGAGAATATCCTTGGCGCGCGCGACGGTGCGCACTCTGACATGGGTGACATCGTCGGCCTTGATGTCATGCTCTTTGACCAGTTGCAGCGCCGCCGAGATCGGAGAATGAGTCAGGGCCTCGGTCGGGAACGCCTTGAATCCACACCGGACAATGCGCCATGATTCGCCGAGTCCATCGGTCAGCCGTCCCATATCCCACGATGGACCGAGAAGCTGGCAGAAGCCCTCTTTCCCTTCCATGATCAGCTCGGTGCCGATGTAACCGTGGCGCGCCATGCGTGCCGCCATCACGCCCGATGCTGTGGCCATCGGATCGACCGTATTCTTCATCATGGTCAGCTTCCCCGCGGCCACTGCCCCCATTGTCATATTGTGGCAGGTGGAGATTCCAATCGCGTTGACGGTTTGATCCACGGTCAAACCCATCATGTACGCCGCTACCACCGGCGAAGCAATCTGCGTCAGTGAGGCGTGATGCCAGCCCCGTTCGCGGATGCCGGGGACGCCGAATTCGCAAAGGCGCATCTCGAGCTCATAGGCCAATACAATCCCGGCAATGATGTTGGCACCCGACTTATGGAAATGCTCACCACACGATGTTGCCGCCGGAATCAGGTCGGATGGATGCGACGGGTCTGCTTCCCAGTAGATGTCGTTGTAGTCCATGACCCGGATCGCCAGCGAATTGATCAGTGCCGCGTGATACGCGCTGGACTTCTTCCCGGATGACCAGATGGTGGCCTCAGGATTGCCGCCAAATTCGGCCAGGGTGCGATCCATGATCGCAACGTCCTCATGGTGGAATCCACCGAGGGCGCAGCCGCAGGAATCCAGCAGGAAACGTTTGGCGGCGTGGACCGCGGTCGCGTCGATTTGGTCATATTTCAGTTGGGCGGCAAACTCAGCCCAGATTCGGGATATGCTTTTTTCTGTCATCACTCACCTCGCCGACATGCACCAGGGATTCAACCACATTATTTTGCCGCCCGAGTATGCGCTTTCGATTTCATGGCGGCAAGGGCTTCGATGGGCTGCCAAATGGGCAGTTGACAATTTCCGGATTGGCGTGCCGGGAAGCCAATAGCAAGACGAAGAAGCAGCGATTTTCCACTTGACAGCAATTTTGCGACTTGTTAGCTTGGGTCAGAGAGAGAACCCAACTCTCCGGGAGTTGCCTAAGAAATCCTTGTGATTGAGTGACAGCGTCAGATCCAAAGTTTGATCCGGCGCCCACATCTCCAAACGAAGCCGCGAAATGGCGCTGCTTTTTGCTGTGCGTCCGTTTCGCAGCACGACGAGAGTGCATTGTGACGCTTGAAAGGAACTGCCGAATGAACCGACTGCGACACCTGGCCCATCGTGGCCGTGGGGGAAGAAAGTTCACCGATACCTCGAAACGCGGGTATCACCCTTCAGCAAGGCATGCTTCCCAGGCCGAAGGATCGGTGCTTTGCGGGATCCGATCCTTTAGCCGGAAAGCCAGAGTGGACGGAATCAATGGAACAACACTCGGCACCAGACAAACCAGTCGCTCAAGCGCATGCGGATCGGTTCGGACTGTTTCAAAATATGCCCAACCCTTTCTCGACTCAAACGGTGATCGCGTTCACGGTAAAACGCGGATCAAATTGGATCGTGAGGGTCGAGGATAATCAAGGACGGGCGGTGCGCACATTTGCCGGCAACGAAGGCGGAACGATGACACTGGCATGGGATGGGACCGACGACAACGGTGCAGTGGTCCAAACCGGCACCTACTTCTGCCTGCTTGAGTCCGACGGCCACACTGACTTGCGCAAAATGACTCTGATCCGGTAGGGGATGTCGCAGGCCTCTGCTGCCTGGCCTCCATTCTTTATCGTATCGCACGGACGCTCAACCTCACGGTTGGGCGTCCGATTTATATTGTATAGGCTGTCCGAATCAGGCGAATCGTGAAGCGGGCGCGCGCCCGGGGGGGAACAATGCATACCATCAACATGCGAATGGTCATTTTGCGGCTGGTGATCTTCGGAATTCTGTGCGCGTTGGCGTATCCATTCATGCCGGTGAAATTCCAATTGCAGATTCGTGCCGCCCTGGGCAGCGGAACCGCTGAAGAACAATTGAAGGAATACTACGGCCCCCCGGATCAGGTGCCGGATGCCCGGCAGTTCGCCATGGAACGCCAGTTTGCGGTGACCGACGGAGAACGCCAAGTTGTGACCACCAACGACGTCCGTTATGTGACCGAAAGAACGCTTCCCGGCGGCATGGGCAAACTCTGGGAAATCCACCTCCTCCCCGATGGTGCGCATGCCATCCAGAGACATTTGAAAAACCGCCCGAATAAGCAACTTTGGATCGTTCTGGATGAGATGAAGGTCAAACCGGCACCGCAGAACGACTGGGGAAAGGGCTCACCGATCCTTGTGGACCCGGCGAGTTTTTCCGATGACCCGTATTTCTCAATGGAGGCGCTGCAACCGTGGTACGAGCGGCCCTTCATGGCTCCCGGGGCTATGGCCTATCCCAGGTCTCTGCCGATACCGTCGGATCTCTGACGGGAAACTGGCACCGCCACCTGAGATCGTTCGCAACTTCGCCGTCTGGCTGGCTGCCAGTCGTGCATCATTTCGACCACGCCGGCAGCGGCTACGAGGCCTGCCTATTTTACTCGTGGGGCTGAGACACCGCTTTGCGGCGAGCCCTGGTCAATTGACGGAAGCCGATGAGCTGGCCTGCTTCCTCATCCCAAAGCTTCAGTCGCGCGTACCGGATACTGCCGGCGATGGTCAGCCGGGGCACATGCTGCAGGTACTCATTATCACGGAGGCACTCTTGCAGGCGGTAGTTCGGAATCCGGCTGCACAAGTGGTGGACGTGGTGGAGACCGATGTTGCCGGTGAACCAGTTCAGCACGCTCGGCAGAACGTAATATGAGCTGCCCTGGAGACTGGCGTCGCGGTAGTTCCAGGCCGGTTGCCGTCGCCAGTAGGTGCCCTCGAATTGATGCTGGATATAGAACAGCCAGACGCCGAGCGATCCGGCAATGAGCGTGATCGGGAGTTGAACCTTGAGGAAGGTCGTGAAGCCCACAATCTCTGACATGACAACAATCAATCCAGCCAGGCACAAGTTCGTCAGCATGATGCTGCGCCATTCCCGCCGCCACGACAACGGCAAATCCAGGGGCAGACGATGCTTGAGAATGAATTGATAGCACGGCCCTATGCCAAACAGGACGAGCGGGTTGCGGTACAGGCGATAGCCGAACCGGCCAAGCGGAGAGAGGGCGAGATACTCCTCGACCGTCAACGTGGCGACATCTCCAAACTCGCGCCTGTCCAGATTGCCCGAAGTCGCATGATGGATGGAATGAGTGCGCCGCCAGTAATCATAGGGGGTGAGGCTCAGAACCCCGATGATGAAGCCGAGCGCATTGTTGAGCCGCTGACTGGCAAAGAACGAACCGTGCCCGCAGTCATGCTCGATAATGAACAGCCGGATCACCAGCCCGGCCGCCGGGACAGACAACGCCAGGGTCAGCCAGTACGAGATCTTCAGGCTGTACACCATGGCAATCCACAGAAGTGCCAACGGGATTGCGGTGTCCAGCACCTGCAGAAGGCTGCGGCGGAGGTCGGGGCGGACGTAAGGGTGCAGGGACGGATGCAGCGCTTCTGGGTGGTCAGTGGACTCAGTGTTGGATTCGGGGACTGGCAGCCTCGGACTCCGATCGTCTACGGTACGACATCAATGCCGCGACTTCCGTCGACCAGCCAACGGATCCTGCCCAGGCACTGACGCCGCCAATGTATCCGTTCTTCGAGCCCGGCGCATCAGGAATTGTGGCTGACTGTAGCGCGGAATTGGTGCCTCCGGCCCCCCCGGCGACGCCAACTGTTCCATAGCCACTGCGCTTGCGGCCGGTGTATTACGAAAGGGCGGGGCGGGCAGAGGGCCCGTCAAACCGCTGAGCACCAGGCCGCTTCATTCGCGAATCTGTTCTGCCAGATACATCTGGATCCCAAGTTGGCGGATCTGGTCCGTCTGAGCTTCGATCCAGTCGAGGTGATCCTCTTCGTCTTTAAGGATCGATTCCAACAACTCCCGTGAGCCATTGTCCCCAAGCTCAGCGGCTTGCTTGATGGCGGCGTTGTACGCGGCGACAGCCCCGACCTCTGCTTCACGGTCGATCGCGAACTGCTTGGCCACGTCCGGCCCAATCCGGATTTCATTGAGATGGCTGACCACCGGCGTCCCCTCGAGAAACAGAATTCGGGCAATGAGCTTCTCGGCGTGCTTCATCTCTTGAATCGCGCGCTGCTCGATGGCCTTGTGGAGACGTCCGTATTGCCAGTTGTTGCACATCTCGGAATGAACCATGTACTGGCCGATGGCCGTCAGCTCATCCGCCAACATCGCGTTCAGTGACTTCAGTACTCGACTGTTCCCCTTCATGTGTTCCTCCAGGGTCATTGGTCAGCTTGCCAATTTTGTCACCGTCAAAGTAACGATTGTCGATGTCCGCTTCAAGCGCCCGTGTGAACCGCTGAGGTTTTGTGACATTCGCTGCCGGTGTCGTATGGGAGGAAGGGCCGGCGGAGGCAGCGGTGAGGTTGAGTCGAGAGCTACACGTGTGTTGCAGAGCAGAGCGACTTCGGACATACTACCTAATCAAAGTCCCGTCAACCCAGATAGACTGCAATGCTTATTTGGGTCGCACGCCGTAAGCACTTCACGGCAATCAATGGGAACAGGCCCCGAATAGCTCTCGACCACGCAGGTATCCATGCCATCCAAGAGATTGACGAATGGCTGAACTTACCACATCCGCCACTGGCCGCAGGCCCCCTGAGAACCATACTCTACCTATGGGACGCGAATACATGGTGCAGGAGTGCCTCCGCCTTGCCCCAGCCACCGGCGCGCTCTATATTTGTCCGCGTGGTAACCCGGTCCGGCGTTGAGGCGCAATCGCTTGCGCGCCGTGGCTGGGGCAGGCTGATGCGAAAGTGGCGGAATTGGCAGACGCGCTGGACTTAGGATCCAGTGGGGCAACCCATGGGGGTTCAAATCCCCCCTTTCGCACATTTGAAAAGGACTGTGACAGACTGTTGGTTTTGCCTAACTTGCGTGTCCACCGTCACGTATGGTGGAGATTGGTGGATTGATGATGAATGTCCAGGCAACGATTACCGCGGAAAAGGGCTGGTCCAGGACCTTTCAGGTGACCGTTCCGGCTGCCGAGGTTGATTCGACATTTGACAACTTCACGGAGCGCTACCGGAAGGACGCGAAATTCCCCGGCTTCCGGCCCGGCAAGGCGACCGCTACGATGGCGGCGGCACGGTTTGCCACGGAAATCCGCCAGGATGTCCTGGAAGACATAATCCCAAAGGCGTACGAAGCCGCATTGGGCCAGCTCGGAATCTCGGCGATCGGCTCACCCCGACTGGACAAGGTGAAGCTCGAGCGTGGTGCCGACATGATCTTCAGCATTGAAGTCGAAATCCGGCCCCAGGTCGATATCACCGGCTACAAGGGACTCAAGCTCCAAAAGCACATCTACCAGATCACCGACAACGACGTCGATCCGGCGATTGAGGAATTGCGGGAAATGTCCTCGACATTCACCGAGGTGACCCGCCCGGCGCAGACCGGAGACATCGTGGTGTGCGATCTCCAGAAGATCTATGACAAACGCAATCAGGTGAAGAAGAACAAATTCGAAAACGTGCGCCTTGATCTGCGCGAAGGAAGAGCCCGTCCGGAATTCCTGAAGGGTGTTCTCGGCATGACCGTCGGCGAGGGGAAGGAAATCGAAGTGCAATACCCGGATGACGAGCGGGACCCCGATCTGAGAGGCAACACCGTCCTCTTCCGGACCTGGCTGAAATCCGTCTCCCAGCGCACGCTTCCGGTGGTCGATGATGAGTTTGCCAAGAAGCTCGGGACGTTCACCTCACTCGCCGATCTTCGCGAGAAAGTCGCGGCGGATTTGCGGCGGCGGGCCGACAGCGCGGCCATCAAGGACCTGGCCCGGCAGGTTCGCCAGCAGATCGTGGAGGCGAATCCATTCGATGTGCCTCAGGGCTTCTTAGACGAGTATCTGGAAGGCGTCACCTCCCGGCTCCAGCAGGCGGACAAGACCCTGACTCCGGAGGCGATTCGTAATCAGTTCTCGCCGTTGGCCATCGAGCAATTCCGCTGGGACTACATCGTCTTTGAGATCGCGCGCAAAGAGGGAATCGCCGTCCAGGACCAGGAAGTGAAGGACATCCAGGCCACATGGCCCGACGACGCCAAGGAGAAACCATCAGAGGAAAAGATTCGCGAGACCCTGTTGGAGAACAAGATTTACGACTTCATCGTGGCCAACGCGGAAGTCACCGAGGCAGCCCAGGTTTTGAACCCCAAGATTCTGACTCCCTGAGGGTTAAATCTGTCAACCCAACCTTTGTGGCAAGGTGAACAGGATACGGCCGGCAGCCGATCTTAAAAGGCAGGGAGGGGCAAGACGTTCCGCCGGCCAGCGAAACGGATTTGCACGGACAATCACAAGGAGAACTGGAGAATGACGTTGATTCCATTCGTGGTCGAACAGACAGGGCGTGGTGAACGCTCGTATGATATTTACTCGCGGCTTCTCAAGGACCGGATTGTCTTCATCGGCACGCCGATCGACGACAATGTCGCCAACGTGGTCATCGCGCAGTTGTTGTTTCTGGCGGCCGAGGATCCGGAGAAGGACATCTTCGTTTACATCAACTCTCCCGGAGGCGTCGTGTCCGCCGGACTGGCGATCTACGACACCATGCAGTTCGTCAAACCGGACGTCGCCACCACCTGCGTGGGTATGGCCGCATCGATGGGAGCGTTGCTCTTGACCGCGGGCGCGCCCGGCAAGCGGACCGCTCTCCCCAACGCCCGCGTCATGATTCACCAGCCGTGGGGCGGAGTCCAGGGCCAGGTGTCCGACATCGAAATCCACGCCCGGGAATTGCTCGCCCTCAAGCAGCGCCTTAACGAGATTTTGGTGAAACACACCAATCAGCCGATCGAGAAGATCGAGCACGACACCGACCGGAATTATTTCATGTCGGCCGAGGAAGCGAAAGCGTACGGCATCATCGATATCGTGTACGAAAAGAAAGTGACGCCGCCCGCCAAGGCGTAGTATATTCTATCACGGCACAAGATCGGGCCGATGCGGGCAAACCGCTCGGCCTTTCGTTTGGAAATGGATACTGACGAGGTTCCCGGGCGGAAACGACTCAGAACCGGTGGAATGCGATGAGCGAGAAAAACGAACCCCCAATTGACAAAGAAGTCTTCGGGAAGGCGCGCTGCTCCTTTTGCGGCAAAGACCCGACCCGTGTGCGCAAAATCTTCTCCGGGTTCCACGCCCTGATTTGCGATGAGTGCGTGCGCACCTGCTACGGCCTTTTGGCCGAGTCCGATGTCGCCGCCCCGGTGGAGGAAGTCGCCCGCGAGGAACTCCCCCCACCCACCGCGATCAAAGCCTACCTCGATCAATACCTCATTGGACAGGATCGGGCCAAACGGGTTGTCTCAGTGGCGGTTCACAACCACTACAAACGAGTGTTTTATCCGGAATGGCAAAAGGCCGTCGAGCTGGAGAAGTCGAACATCCTGATGATCGGGCCGACAGGCACCGGTAAGACACTCATGGCCCGCACGCTCGCCCGTCTGCTCGCGGTGCCGTTCTGCATCGCCGATGCCACGGTCCTCACTGAAGCCGGGTATGTCGGGGAGGACGTCGAGAGCATTCTTGTCCGTCTGCTACAGGCCGCCGACTACAATGTCGCCCGCGCCGAGCGCGGCATCGTTTACATCGACGAGATCGACAAGATCGCCCGCAAGGATGCCAATCCATCGATCACGCGCGATGTCTCCGGCGAGGGTGTCCAGCAGGGACTTCTGAAAATCCTGGAAGGAACGGTCGCCAATGTTCCGCCCAAGGGCGGGCGTAAGCATCCCGAACAGGCGTTCGTGAAGATCGATACGCAGAACATCCTGTTCATTTGCGGCGGGGCATTCCACGGACTGGAACCGATCATCAACCGACGGATCGGCAAACGTAATGTCGGGTTCCATAGCAGCCCCGAGTCGCTGCGCAACATGACGACGTCGGAAGTGCTGTCCCAGGTCGAAGCCGAGGACCTGCTCGAATACGGTTTGATTCCGGAACTGATCGGGCGCCTCCCTGTCGCAGCGTCATTCGATGAACTGGATGCGCCGGCGCTGACACGTATTCTCACCGAACCAAAGAACGCGTTGGTGCGCCAGTATCAGGTTCTCTTCGAGATGGAAGGTGTCGAGCTTATCATCGAGCCCGCCGCACTGCAGGAGATCGTGGCACACACGATTAAACGCAAGACCGGGGCACGGGGATTGCGCTCGATTCTGGAACGGGCGCTGCTCGATTTGATGTTTGAGCTGCCGTCAATGGAATCGCTGAAACGCGTGGTCCTCACGGCCGACGCCGTCGCCAATCGCGCGCGGCCCATTTTGGAATTCGCCAAGACCCGGAAAAAGAGCGCCTGACGGTCATTCGCAGTACACGCTGTCCGCTGCGAGACATCCGTGAGATTACGCCGGAATGTGTGAAAAGGTATGGAGTCGAGCTACGTCAAGAGCGTTTACAAGATTGACGATCTGCCTCAGGATCGGCTTGTTGAGGTAGCCATCGCCGGCAAGTCCAATGTCGGGAAATCGTCTCTGATCAACAAGATCACCGGGCGGCGCCAACTCGCCAAGACCTCCGGCACGCCGGGGAAAACCCAATGCCTGAACTACTTCCGGATCGAACCGGGCGCGGCCGGGGCGTTCTATTTGGTAGATCTACCTGGTTACGGTTACGCGAAAGTGTCAAAGTCGATGCGGCGGGATTGGGGAGCGCTCATTGAAACATACCTCAACAAATCGAAACAGCTTGTTGGACTGGTGGCGCTGTTCGATGCGAGGCGTGACCCCACGGCCGAGGATCAGGACTGGCTGGCATGGCTGGGACAATGGGACAAACCATCTCTTGTCGTGCTGACGAAGAGTGATAAATTGACGCGGAGCGAACAGGCGCAGTCGGTGCGCCGTTGGGCTCCGGCGGTGGCAAACAGTCAGGAGTCCCCGTTGCTGTTCTCGTCGAACACCGGTGACGGCAAGGATCATCTCTGGCAATGGATCGATGATTTGCGGCGGGCACGAACGCGCGCGCCATTGAAACAATAGGAAGGATTGTCCATGTCGAACTGTGTGGTGCTGGGGGCCCAATGGGGCGATGAGGGTAAGGGAAAGGTCGTCGATCTGCTGGCCAAGTCGGCAGACTGGGTGGCGCGTTACGCCGGAGGGGCCAACGCGGGACACACTGTCAAAGTCGGTCAGACCAAGTTCGCCCTGCATCTCGTTCCCACCGGCATCCTCTCCCCCCAGGCACGCTGCCTGATCGGCCACGGAGTCGTGCTGGACTTGCCCGCACTGTTCAACGAGATCGACAGCCTGATCAAAGCTGGCATCAAAGTCGATGACCGGCTGTTTGTTGCCTCCGCTGCGCACCTGGTCCTCCCTCACCACAAACTTCTGGAGGAACAAGGCGAGGAGTGCCGGTCAAGCGCCGAGAAGATCGGCACAACCATGCGCGGCATCGGCCCGGCCTACGCCGACAAGATCGCCCGCCGCGGTGTCCGTGCCGGCGATCTGCTCGATCCAGACAGGCTGGGACGCAGTCTTCGCCAGGCAATCGACTACTGGAATCGCATCACCAATGGACTTTTGAGCTCCAGGGGTTGCACCGCGGAATCGGTGCTGCAGGAGCTTCAACCGTGCATTGCCCGGCTGACACCGATGATCGTTGATGGTCCTCTGCTCTTGGATGACGCGGTCCGTCGCGGGCAATCGATCCTCTATGAAGGCGCGCAGGGAGTCTTGCTCGACATCGATTTTGGGACATACCCGTATGTCACGTCGTCGAGCACCACGGTCGGCGGCGCTTGCACCGGGCTGGGAATTCCGCCCAGTGCGATCGGACGCGTGATTGGCGTGGTCAAGGCGTACACGACGCGCGTCGGTAACGGCCCATTCCCTACCGAAGCGCTCAACGATGACGGCAATCGGCTTCAGGCGGGTGGAAACGAGTTCGGCACAACCACCGGCCGGTCGCGCCGTTGCGGATGGCTGGACCTGGTCGCGCTCAAATACGCGGTTCGGGTCAACGGCATTACGCATATCGCCGTAACCAAGCTTGATGTGCTCGACGAATTCGACGAAATCCCGGTTTGCGTCGCCTACGAACATCGTGGCCAGCGTACCACTGAAGTCCCGTTTGACGGCGCGCGTCTCGATGAGGTCAAGCCGGTCTACAAGACGATGCCCGGTTGGAAACAACGCACCGTGGGTTTGACTGACTTCGACGAACTCCCGTCGGCCTCTAAGAACTACCTGAAATTCGTGTGCGATTCATTGCACGTGAAGTTGCTCATGGTCTCCACCGGCCCTGAACGCGAAGAGACGATCCTGCTCGAAAATCATCACAGCCTCGTCGGCGCCTGACGGGCATTGACGCGCTGGCAACTGGGTTGCTTGCGTATCCTGGACCTGTTGAAAAACTTGTCCTCGAGATCGCGGCAGTTGTGTAAGGGGGAGGTTGCTTCGTCGCTACCTTCGGCGGAGACGCTCCTCGCAACGACAACTGTGCCTTTGCGTTGCCAACGACCAGTGTGATGTCGTTGCGAGGCGCGGCTCTTTGCACCGAAGCAACCTCCCCCTTACACAACTGTCGCCACCTTTCGGAGGGCTTCTTCAACACCCCGATCCTGCCTATGCCGCCGCCAAAACGCCGTGCCCGGTTTCATACGGTTCGGAATGGACGTTGCCGCCATCTGTGCCTTGCCGGATATTGCGTCGGAGGAAGATCTCTCGTGCAGCAACACCAGCGCCCCAAGCCCCGGATCGTTCCACTCATTTGCCTGGGGATCTACGCCATCGTCTGGGCGGTCATGGCGATCAATCCGGTGTATCCCGCCGATTGGCTGCTGGAAAACATCCTGGCGATCCTGGGCGTGCTGTTCTTCATCGTAACCTATCGTGCTTTTCCGTTATCCAATCTCTCGTACATTCCCCTGACCGTCTTCATGATTCTGCACGCCATCGGCGCGCACTACACCTACGCCGAGACACCGCTGGGCGACTGGATGGCCCCGATCTTCGGCTGGCAGCGCAACAACTTTGACCGCGTGGTTCACTTTTGCTTCGGTTTGCTTCTGGCTTACCCTGTCCGCGAGTTGTATTACCGCGTGATTGGCACACGCGGAATTTGGGGAATCGCACTGCCGCTGGACTTGATGATCTCGTTCTCCGCGATCTATGAATTGGTCGAATGGGCCTCGACGATTGTGGTCAATCCCGAGGCGGGCATCGCCTTTCTGGGCGCACAGGGCGATCCCTGGGATGCGCAAAAGGACATGGCACTGGCCGCCTTGGGCGCCGCAATCACGATGGCGATTACGTTCATTGTGAATCTGATCGTCAATTCCAGTTTCCGCGACGAATGCCGCGGATCGGTGCGTATTAAGCGCAGGCAGCCTTTGGGGGAACGGAAGCTGGCGGAGTACCGCAGGGATCGTCACGAGGACAAGTAGAATCCAACCAAACGTGGAAGGAGACTCGCCAATGCGCGCAAGACTCAAATCTCAGTGGCTGGTCATGGCCGCACTGCTGATCGCGGTGTCATCCGGCGCGGATGCCTATGGCTGGCCGGCGGCTTCATTGGAAAGCCGTCACAAGAATTGTATGGGATGCCACACTGCCGCGGGATCCTGGACCGACACGTCGATGATTGTGCTCGACATCGTCGATCCGGTATCGAAAGGGTCGTTCCGGAAAGCAGATGGATCGTTTGAGATCGCGGTCAAGCGGGGCGAAGAGCGACGGGTGAAATCGATTTTTGGTATGAAGCCGGGCGTGCGTTTCCCACCCGACATGGTCGGGTGGCTTTACGTTTTCACACCGGCCCTCGAAAGCGCCCACGAATCCGCCTTGAAGTTCGCGCCAGGCTGGGAGGTCAACCGCCCCTTCTGCGGCAAGAGGCTCGTCGAGCAGGTTGATGGGTATCCCGGCGATAAGTTGGCCGCGATCACCATGACGATCCGGCCGCTCGAGAATGCGCAGGACACGACCGTGGACTTGCAGGTCTTGTTCAAATCGCTGGCGCGCGGCCTGGCGGCCGACTACTACGAGCGCTCGGTGCGTCTCGTTGTAACGCCTTAATCCGCCGCTGGGAGTCGCGCAGCGAGGCGGGGCTTGCCCACCCTTCATATAGCGGCACGGGCGTCTCGCCTGTACTGCATGGGCAGGATGCCCCTGCCATGATGAGAATTATCCGCTTACCTGAGCAGGGCAGGCTCTGCCCGCCCTTTTTCCCTCGCCACGATCGCGTGAGAGGTGAGTTACCCGCCATTACAAACCAAGTTCGTTCGCAATCCCCGCCAGCGCGCTGATCACGAATGCGATGTGTTCATCCAACTCAACACCCAGGTCGGCAGCACCGTTGGTGATATCCTCGCGCGATACCTGGGCGGCAAAGGCTTTCTGTTTCATCTTCTTGCGCACGGACGCCACCTCGACGGCGGCGATCTTCTTCTCGGGACGGACAAAGGTTACGGCCGTCAGGAATCCGCAGAGTTCATCGACGGCGAAAAGCGCCTTGGCCCGGATCGAGTCGCGCGGCACGCCGGTGTATTCCGCGTGCGACATGATTGTGCGGATCCAATCCTCGGCCACACCTTTGGAGCGGAGAATCTCCGCCCCACGATACGGATGGTCGGCAGCGGTCGGGTACCGCTCGTAATCGAAGTCGTGAATCAACCCGATCACACCCCAGACTTCTTCATCTTCGCCAAACTTCCGCGCGTACGCCCGCATCGCGGCTTCTACCGCCAGCGCATGCTTGATCAGTGCCGGGTTCTTCGTGTACTCATTGAGCAGGGCAAGGGCATCGGGACGGGTCATGGGCATTCTCCAGTCGAGAGTTGATCGTAACCTACATTCCTTTGGCAGCCCCGAAAAGCAGGTATTTGAGTCCCGATCCGATGCTGCTCTGAGTGTGCTCTATCATGCCCACGTGTCACTCCTGTCATGCTGAGGAGCGAAGCGACGAAGCATCCGCAGTCCGACCCGCGCACGAGGGAGATTCGATTGGCGCGCTGCCAAGAGTCGTAAGACCAAGGAGTGACCAGAGATTCCGACGACTCGCTTGACATTGACCACCGGCTCCCTTCATTGGCCCCCGGCCGCGGGGTGGAGTCCGCCGCGGCGGAGTAGCTCGTCGGGCTCCTTCCAAGCAACCTTCTGTATGTTTATCGTCTACGTGCTCAAATCACGTGGTGGATTGCAGTACACCGGGCACACCGACAACCTCGACCGTCGTCTGCATGAACACAGGAATGGCCTCTGCAAGACAACAAAAGCAGATTCAGACTGGCACGTGGTCCATACGGAGGAGTTTCCCTCCCGTGGCGAGGCTATGGCCCGGGAGAAGTGGCTCAAAACAGGAAGAGCACGGGAGTATTTGAAGGGGATTCTCAATCCAGTCGTAGCATCGAACTCCACCGAACAGACTAAGCGGGAGGGTATGGTGCCGTCCACCCTTCGGAGTAGTTCCTCGGGCTAACCTCGCCCCGGCACTCCCAATCACTCATGAATCGCTTGACTTGGTCAAGTGGACGGCGTTCCTTCCTGTCCGGCCGCGGGAGGGAGCAGTCTGGTAGCTCGTCGGGCTCATAACCCGAAGGCCCTGTCCGCCGAGGCGGAAAATCCCAGCCCCGCTACCACTTATCAGAAATCGTTTAGCGGTCGAAGCCGCGGGGTGGAGTCCACCGCGGCGGGAAACCCCAGCCCCGCTACCAAGCTTAACTCCCTGAAGTGGAAACACTTCGGGGAGTTCTTTCATTCCCGCCAAATTGGGGACATTGTGGTTCTGACAGTTGTTAGGATCGTTTAGAGTGGCGCCTCAATCAGGTAAATTCCTGCAGGAGCGTACTGAGCTCCTTGAGCATCTTATCGAACGACGGAAGCGCCGCCAACTGGTGCGCGAGTCCGCGTTCCCAGTAGCGTGCCGCTTCATCGGTACGCTCCGGTTCGAGGAAGCTTTCGACCGTGGGGAATGGGATACCGTTGTGGTCGCACTTCTGCTTGCTTCAGTATCTCACGAGTTCGCTGCAGAGAAAAGTCGGATTTGTAGTCCTTCAGCAGGACCCACACGTCATAGTAATCGCGACTTTTTCCGCGCTGAAGGATGCTGCGGAGTTTCTCGGCGGCGATTTCCTCAAGGGGATAGAGGGGCAGGGCGGTGTCGATGTCGTCCTGGTAGGTTTTGAATAGGCCGCGCTCAGGAGTCTTGGATACGATCTTTTCATCGAACGCAATGTCGACTCGAATGTTGTTCTTCTGGCCACTGGATTTTCTCAAAGGTCCATCGTAGCCGATTTTGAGTTGGGCAGAGACAATAGGTCCGCGCGTCCTTGGGCACTGCGAGTATTCGATGACGCGAAGCGGGACCCCGAACATTGAGGAAGATGCGGACGTCGCTTGCTCGAAGATTGCCATGATGTCAGATCGCTTCATCTGGGTCTTGCTGGTGAAGTCAAGGTCTTCGGAAAAGCGCCAGCCCGGAAAGTAACACTTCTTCAAGGCTGTTCCGCCTTTGAATACCAGTGAGTCCTTGAAACTGTCGAGGGTCGCGAGCGCCATGAGGGCCTTGGAAAGCATGTAATCTTTCTCGATGATGCCTGGGTCGATCTTGGCCTGTGCCGCGATGGTGCGAATCTGAGTGGCTTCGATCATGATCTCAGTGGGTCATCCATTCAGTCAAGTTCTTCGGGTTGATGTTGACGCGAACATACCAGTCTGTGTTGTAAGCTCCAGTCCCCCTGCCCTGGCCGGGGTCAAGCGCGACGAACGCCGGGGTTACGTGCTTACGCAACTGCCTGCGGTAACGCTCATCGAATACGTCCAGAATCTCGGCGAGGAAACCGAGACGCTTGATGACGGCACCGTTGCCCATGCGTAGTGCGTATTCAAGGAGTCGTTTGGGAATAATGGAGTCGCGTCCGTTCCACAAGCCCTTAGCGGCCTCGACGATTTCGCCGCAGTAGCGGGGTTGGTCAAGGCAGTCAACGATGGTCTTTTCTTTGTCGGTGACTACGACTTGCTGCGATCCCATCCAGTGCACCTCGGAGCCGAAGAAGCGCTCGGCTTTCAATTTGACGAAGCGAATGGTCATGCCTTGTATCTCGACCGGACGTTTGAGCTTTGTCGTCTGGACAAAGATCGTACGCGAAGCCTGCTCGGTCCAGCCGTGGAACGAAAGCGCCGTCCAGTATGCCAGTGCGTAAGGCTTCACAAGCTGTGAAGCGATGATCGTGCCTTCCTCGGTGTATTCACCCGCCTTCCACGCCTCGGGGGGAATGAGGAGGTACCTCGCTTTCTCGATGGGCTGAAGTTTGCGCTTCTGCGTCAACTGGTGAACGAGTTTCGATACGGCTCGATTCGTGATGTTGAGAAGCTGCGCAGCCTCTGTAATGGTGAATACTCGAAGACCGCGGTTGCTTATCGCTGCGATGAGTTCTGCTTCTTTTGAGCCAATACCAGTCATTTTGCTTCGAGTAGTCATTGTACCATTCTACGGTGTAATCGTATATCTTAATGAATTCGGTGTCAAGCGGTTCTTTCTAACACTTTTCTAACAAAACACGCCAAGACGTTAGAAAAGACGGGGTATCACCAGACAGGGCAATCCCGGCTAAGTTATTGCCGGAATTGCCCTTTGGTGTCTGGTGGTGTTTGCTGGCTTACGGCCTGCGGCGGCTCACAACACGACGGTCCTGTCCCCTTGGCGTAAAGTCCGAGCCCCGCTCCCAGAAACAACCTGGTGGAGGGTAGTGGCCTCACCGCGCTCTTGATTGGCGCCGTCGGCGTCGAATCCTCCAGGCTGTTCCGCGATTCCACTCCTCAAATCGTAATCACGCACTTCCCCTTCACCTTGCCCTCAGTAAGGTACCGAATCGCCTGGGCAGCTTCCGCGAGCGGGAAAGTTCGGTCGAGCGCCGGTGTGACCTTTCCGGCTTCGATCATATTCTTGAGGACAACCAGATCATCCTTCCTTGTCTTCGCCATCATTGAACGCAGCCGCTGGCGGGTGAATGGCGAAATCGCGAGGGTCCTGATCTGGTCTCCCAGAAAACCGCCCGTCCACTTTCCGCCGCCTTCGCCACCAACCCCCACCAAAGTCCCTTCCGGTGCAAGCACTCGCCTGAGGTGCGATAGCGGACGACGGCCTCCCGTGTCGAGGATGCAATCGTAACGCTGCCCTTTCTTGCTGAGATCTTCCTTCGTGTAGTCGATGACAAAGTCGGCGCCGAGCGATCGGACCAGATCGACTTTCGCCGTGCTGCACACGCCGGTCACTTCGGCACCAAACGCCTTGGCGATCTGCACCGCATACGACCCCACACCGCCCCCCGCGCCGATCACGAGGACTTTCTGCCCCGGCTGCACTTTGGCGACATCACGCAGGCCCTGGAGCGCGGTGAGCCCCGAGACCGGTATCGCAGCGGCCTGCTCCAAGGTCAGATTGGATGGCTTCGTAACGAACTTGTCTTCCGCCGCACAGGCATACTCGGCGAAGGATCCTCTGCATGTTCCGAAGACTTCATCGCCGGGCCGAAACTGCTGAACATTTTTCCCGACCGCTTCGACCTGCCCCGCGACATCCCATCCCGCAATGCTGTACTTGGGTTTCAACAACCCAAAGCCCATGATGCGCACCAGAAATGGCAACCCGGTCACGAGATGCCAGACACTGGGATCGACACCGGCCGCGTGGACTTTGATCAGCACTTGGTCATCGCCAGGCACGGGCTTGTCGATGTCGGTGAGTTGCAGGACATCCTCGGGTGAGCCATATCTGTTGTAGACCATTGCTCGCATGGGATTCTCCTTTATCCGGCCCGCGGGTCTCTGCCGGATGCGGATAGATTAGACTGAGGTTTCAGGATGTCAACGAAGAGTTGTCCCAACTGGCGCTTACCGAAAGGTCCGTCACCGAATCAATTTGGCCATATCACTCGTAGCATAACCTCGCGCTTTCCGAATTGTGACTGCCCGAAAGATTGTGTTTCTTGCCGACGGTCGAAATGAAGATAATGCGGAGTGACATTGTATGAGCATCGACTCAACGATTCTTCAGGCAATCGGCAACACATCCTTTGTGCAACTACGCAGAGTTGTTCCACCGGGTTGCGCGAAGATCTTCGCCAAGCTGGAATGGGAGAACCCCACCGGCAGCATGAAGGACCGTGCCGCGCTGGCGATGATCTCCAAGGCCGAAGAGGATGGCCGGCTTAAACCCGGCGATACTGTGCTGGAATATACCGGCGGCAGCACCGGGATTTCGCTGGCACTGATTTGCGTGGCGAAGGGATACGCTATCCACATCGTTTCGTCCGACGCGTTCAGCCGGGAAAAGCTGAATCACATGACGGCGTTTGGCGCGAAGCTGACATTGGTGCCCAGCGAGGGGGGCCTCACCACGAAGAAGCTGATTCTCGATATGGTCGAAGCCGCCCGTGAATTCAGCAAGCAGCCGCACACGTTTTGGACCAACCAGCTCAGCAATGCCGACTCAATCGCCGGTTACTATCCATTGGGCGAGGAGATTTGGAGCGAGACGAACGGGAAGGTCGACGCGTTTGTGCATTGCGCGGGCACGGCCGCCTCATCGCGCGGAGTGGCAACGATTCTGAAACGTCACAACCCCAGGGTGAGAATCGTCGTGGTCGAGCCGGCCGAATCAGCGGTACTGTCTGGTGGTCAGCCGGGATCGCATAAGATCGAAGGCGTCGGCATCGGCTACACTCCCCCGCTCTGGGAACCCAGCCTGGTAGACGAAATCGCCGCTGTCAGAACTGACGAAGCCAAAGCGATGGCCCGCCGCCTCGCCCGCGAAGAAGGCCTCTTCGCCGGCACCTCGTCCGGCGCCAATGTCGTCGCGGCGATCCGGATAGGCGAACACCTCGGCCCGGACGCGTGCATCGCAACCCTGATGGTGGACTCCGGGCTTAAGTACCTGAGTACGGACGTGTACAAGCAGTAGCTCCCCGACTGCCCAAGTTCAGATCCCTTGTGCCCGACTCCGCCCGTAGGCGTGGCTGCGATCTCAGCGGCACGTTGAAGAACCCTTGCCAATAGGAGCGAAGGAGCATTTCGCGGGTGCCACGGACAAGGTGGACCGAGCGGCTGTTTTGCTCGGTCCTCCTTGTCCGTGTTTTTATTCGGTTTGCGCGAAGAAGACACGGACAAGCAGATTCTCCCAAGAGCCGGAGAATCTGCTTGTCCGTGGCACCCTGATTTGGAACCGGGTCTTTCAACACACCCCTTAGTCTAGCACCACGAGGATTTCTCTGGTACTGGGCTTGACAACCCAAGGACCGCGCCTTATATTACCATTCAGTTATGGAACCGATGGGTTATACAAAACCGGGGCGTGACCGTTTGAATGCCACGTTTGCCGCGCTGGCCGACCCCACACGCCGTGCCATTCTGGCGCGGCTGGCAAACGGGGACGCATCGGTGCTGGAACTGGCCGAACCGTTCGCCATGAGCCAGCCGGCGATCTCGAAACATCTCAAGGTGCTGGAGCGCGCCGGGCTGATCACGCGGGGCCGCGAGGCGCAGCGGCGCCCCTGCCGGCTGGACGTCAAGTCGCTGACAGAAGCCACCGATTGGCTGGAAAAATACCGGCGTATCTGGGAGGGCAATTTCGGCCGTCTCGATGCGCTGCTTGTTGAACTCAAGACGAAAGATGCCAAACACAAACCAACCAAAACCAGGGGAGTCAAACGATGATCGACACCAGCTTGTTGAAAGTCACCACACCCTCAGAACGGGAAATCGTGCTGACGCGCGAATTCGCCGCCCCGCGCGCAATGGTCTTCGATGCGCTCACCAAACCCGAACTGGTCAAACGCTGGCTGCTGGGTCCGCCGGGCTGGACGATGCCGGAGTGCTTGATCGATCTTCGTGTCGGCGGTACATACCGTTTCGTCTGGCAAAACGAGAAGGGCTCCAGGATGGCGTCGGGCGGGGTCTTCCGCGAGGTCGTGATCCCCGAGCGATATGTCGCAACAGAGAAATTCGACGGAGCGATATGTCGCAACAGAGACATTCGACGAGACATGGTTCCCCGGTGAAGCCGTGGACACGACTACTTTCGTGGAGAAGGGCGGCAGGACGACACTCACCATGGCGATTATGTACCCCACCAAGGAAGGCCGTGACATGGCGATCCAATCCGGCATGACCAAAGGGGTCGAGATGAGCTACCAACGGTTGGAGGAGATTCTCACAGCGTAGAAGTCTTCGTTAATCGGACACGAGTGGGAAGGCGATCCGCCGCGGCGGATCGCCCTCCTTCATCCTGGCTTATCCGCAAAGACAGAGGGATCATCGTTGGCACAATCGACAAGCACTTGCCCGAGGCATGCCGGTTCTCCTATATAGGGGAATGCCGTTCGATGTAATCGATTTCTCCAAGTCTCCCCTATCATCGAGGTCCACAAATGTGTAAGCAGCTCTTCTTAACCGCTGTGATGGTGTGTATCACTTCCATGATTGTCTCGTCTGCCGCCGCTGACCCCGCATTCGAATCCCTGAAACCCGATCAGGTCATCTCCGATTTCCGAATCGAAACAGTCTACGAGGATGACGCCGGCAAGGCAATGGGCGGGCGGTTCCGCCATGTGCCCAGCGGTCTTGTCCTGGACCTGTTGCGTATTCAATCGGTCCCGCAGGCCTTCATGTGGGTCAACTCGATACCGCCCTCGGACAAAGGCGAGCCGCACACTTGCGAACATTTGCTCTTGGGGAAGGGCACCAAGGGGAGGTATGTCGGATCGCTGGAGGCAATGTCGCTTGGGAATAGCTCGGCATTCACGGCCCAGCTCCAGACCTGCTATCACTTTCACACGCCGGCAGGGGCCGATGTCTTCTTCAATTTGATGCAGCACCAATTGGACGCATTGCTGCATCCCAATTTCTCCGACGAGGAAATCCGGCGCGAAGTCTGCAATGTCGGATATACGGTCAATCCGACCGACAGTAGCCTGCGACTCGAAGAGAAGGGCACTGTTTACAACGAGATGGTGAGTGGGTACGAGCGTCCGTGGTCGAACCTGGGCCGCGAACTGGGATTGCTCCAGTACGGCGCCGGCCATCCGCTCTGCAACGACGCCGGCGGTTTTCCGGACTCGATCCGCGCCATGGTCCCCGAAGACATGTGGCGTTTCATCGAAAACACCTACCATCTGAACAACATGGGTGTGATTGTCGCCCTCCCCGACGATGTCACGCTTGACGACTGCCTCGCCAAGACATCGGCGCTCCTGGCCAAAGTCGAGCCCGACGCCAAACCCGGCGATGACCCGGCGACACTGGATGACCGGCTTCCCGCTCCCCGGAGCGCAACCCCAGGAGCGATCCGGATCGTGACGTTTCCCAACGAGAATGAAAACCAGCCCGGTCTGCTGGTCTACGGTTGGGCGCCATCTCTGTCGTACGACAACAACGAGGGGTACTTGCTCGATTTGCTGATCGCCAATCTCGCGAGTGGCGAAACATCGAATCTGTACCGAAAGTTCATCGATTCGCAGACAAGGACAATGGACCTCGGGGCCAATGCCGTCTTCGGCTGGGTGAGCTCCGACAAGGGACATCCCGTATCGATCGGGCTCGACAACATCAAGCGCGAAGTGGCAACCGAGTCGATGATCGATTCCGTCCGTTCGGTGATCTTGAGTGAAATCCGCGCCATCGCCAGTATGCCGGATGGCTCGGACGCGCTGGAAGAGTTCAACGAGCGTGCCCGCAGCCGCGTGATGGAACGGAACCGGGAGTTGAAGAAACTGCTCAACACTCCTCCCGGATTCGGATTCCGTGGCGGCGTTGCCGATTGGTTTGGCCATCTTCAGCATCTTCAGAAGGCACCTGGATTCCGGAAACGCCTGACGCTGGATTCGGAACTGCAGTTCGCCGAGATGCAACTTGCCTCAGCGAAGAACATCTGGCGCGACTACATTCAGAAATGGGGCTTGCTCGAACACATCCCCTACGGTGTTGCTGCCCGTCCCAGCGCCGACATGATCAGGGAGACAGAAGCCGCCCGTACCGCCCGCATCGACAATTACATCGCCGGATTGCAGCAGCAGTACGCAGTATCCAGCAAAGAGGACGCGATGCGCCGTTTCAAAGCGGACTACGACGCCAAGACGGCGGTCATCGACGACGAGGCGGGCAAGATCCCGATGCCCAAGTTTATCAGCAATCCTCCGATGACGCTTGATGATCAATTGCGGTGGACGAATCACAAATTGCCCGGCGGCGGGCGGGCGGTAAACTCTACCTTCGAGACTATGAGCAGCGCCACAGTCGGACTGGCGTTCCGGATGGATGTCGTACCCGAGTCGCTGCTATTCTATGCGGCCGCACTGCCCACTCTACTGACTGAGGTTGGCGTGCAAAAGGACGGCAGGCCGGTTCCCTATGATGAGATGAAGGAGCGGATTCGCCGCGAGATTTATGACCTGCGCACATACTACAGCGTGAACGACCGCACCGAGCGGGTGGAATTGGTCACGAAGGCCTCGGGCAATGATGCCGCCGAGTCGCAGATTGCGATGGACTGGCTGGGAGCGATCCTGTACGACGCCGACTGGCGTGCCGCGAATCTTCCGCGCCTCCGCGATGCCATCGATCTCGATTTGAGTTCGTTGCGTAATCGAATGCGCGGGTCCGAGGAATCCTGGGTAATGGACCCGGCGAACGCCTACTGGCGGCAAACCAATCCCCTGATTCTGAACACGGACTGTTTTCTGACTCAAACTCACGCCCTGCACCGTTTGCGGTGGCGCTTGAAGGACGCCGGTTCTCCGGCAGCCCTTGCCGAGTTCAGCGGCTTCATGGATAAGCTCGCGGCCATGCCCTCGCAGACCGATCGAGATCATCTGGCTTCGGCACTGGCGATCCTGCAAGGCAAGGACATCGCCGCAGAGGAACTCAATGATGCGATCACAAGCGTGAAAGCGAAACTCGGCGGGCTTTCACCGGCTACAAGGGATCTCGTGCGTGATGCCGCCAATGACCTGCAGCTGACGCTCGCGGATCTTCCGGACAACAGCCTTCAGGGAGATTGGACCTATCTCTGCCAACAGATGAGCTCCGATCTCGCGGTTCCGCCGCAGACTGCGCTCGCCGAACTCAACAGCGTGATGCAAATGATCCGGCACGCCGACAACGTCCGCACCTTCGTCATTGGCAATTCACCCAACCAGAAGGCCCTCGAGCCGCGAATTCAGGCGCTCCTGGCAAAGCTGGATAAGTCTCCCTCGAAGCATCTGGCCTACGGCGGCAGCCCACGCATCGTGAACCGCCTGCGCGACCGCACGCCCGGGCTCGGGCGTCCGGTGTTCGTCGGCCTCCTTAATGAGAACACGCGGTCTGGCGTCTTCATCAATTCCGTCAAGGGCGCCAGTTTCGTCGATTTCGACCCAGAGGCGATCAAGAAGTTTCTCTCGGCACGCTTGTACGGCGGACATGGTGCGCACAGCATGTTCATGAAGACGTGGAGCGCCGGCCTGGCGTACTCCAACGGTTTGCGCTACGACGAATCACAGGGCCGGCTGATTTATTACGCCGAGCGTTGTCCCGATCTGGCCCAAACCATGCAGTTTGTCGTGAATGAACTGAAGAAGGCGCCCTACGACACGTCGCTCGCCGAATACGCCATCTCCCGGGCGTTCGCCGAGTACCGTTCGGGGTCCTCGTTCGAGGAGCGAGGCGAGGCGATGGCTGCCGACCTTGAAGACGGCGTGACACCGGATGCCGTCCGCCGGTTCCGCCAGGGCGTGCTCGCGCAACGTGACTCACGCGATCTGTTCGGAGATCTGAACTCGCGCATGGAGTACACCTATGGCCAGGTGCTTCCGGGATACGGCCCCAAGAAGGTGGATGTCCCGGACGCGGTCTATTTCGTCATCGGCCCGGAGAAGCAGTTCAAATCATATGAACAGTATCTCCGGAGCACCGAAGGTGACGCTACAGTGTATCGCCTGCATCCACGCGATTTCTGGCTGGTGAGACCCAATTAGGCGCTAATCCGTATGCCAGCCTGATCAGGTGAACTCGGCATCGCGTGAAAGCGCGCTCCGTATCCGACAACGGCCGTATTCGCGGCAAGGACCGGGCACGTGATACATCCTATGGTTCTTCGGCGGTGTCTACCAGGATGTGATTTCCTTTTTCGTCCCAGCCTTCACGAGTTTTGCCGCCGCTTCCCAAAAGACAAGCTCTGTCCCGATCGGATAGCTACCCTGCTTGACAAACGTACCAAGCTGCCTGAGTTGCTTGCCGAAAGATTGCGCCGTCCCTGAACCTCGATGAGCCAGGAAGATCTCCCGCCCGACTGCCTTGTCCTCCTTTTTCGACGACACAAAACTGGAGAACGAGGCCGGAATTCCCGCGGTACCCACGGCGAGTTTCACATGATGCTCCGCCTGGCGACGGAAGAATTTCGGTGAGTTGATTCTTCCTTTGTCGCTGAGGGACTTGAATGTGCCGGGTCCCTTCCGGTACCGGCGCTTGTCACTGAACTTCACCAGTTTTGCTGCAACGTACCGGCCGCTGTGTATCCCGCGTTTGCCGTCTTTCGCCGCCGTGAAGTCTGCCATAAGCTGGCGGATTTCGCTCTTGGTCATGGAATTGTAGAAACTGGGAAGTGCCCAACCTTCGCTGATAATCCAGTGGTTCAAGTCGACACGCGCGCCATCCAGGGTGATCACGAGATTCCCGACGACTCGGCCATAGACATCGCAGACATCCGATGGTTTCAGAACGCGCGAAAGAACCTCGCAGGGAATTTCCGGCATCTTCAATTGCGATAAATAGCGCAGCAGTGCGTGGGCGCAGGATTCACCAAAGCACTGCCGAAACTTGCCGTTCTTTCCGGCAGACCCTTTGACGGTGGGTTGATAATGCAATTCCGGCGCATCGATACCCTGAAGCCGTACGTTGATCTTGTCGGAATCGAGTTTCTTGTCGTGCCTCACAACCGGCTGGGGCCCCTGGCGTCCCACGACTTCCGCCTTCATGAACGCACGCGTTTCCTGTTTCCGGCCCCGGTCGTCGGTGTAGACGAATGCGTTTCTTCGGGCCAGCACAACCTCCACGGTGGCCGTGTCGGCATCAGCGCCCCCCTTGGGCCAGAACTGGGCCACACGGAGCGACCCTTGGACAGTGAGAATTCCCATGTACGCTACCTCCTCTTGGTGCAACAATGGTGAATTGGAGTAACGCGTGTCGCCTGCTGATGGGTGCGCATCCCCAACCGCGAACGCAACCCAACGCACACGCAGGCAACCGACATCACCCGCGCTTAACTTGCCGACTCATTGCCCGGCGTCAGGCCGTTTCCCGCCGAGCGCATGTACTGACTCTCACCGGCACTAATTCTGAGGGCACACGAAATTCAAGTCAAGCGATTTATGAAGTCTTAAGTTGGTACCCAGTGGGCTACTTATCCAATTCGTTCGGAGCGCTCTCCATGAACGCGAACACCCCTGCTGCTAATTGCTTACCCGCCTTCTCAGCCTCCGCCCGTTCCCGAACGATGATGCGAATTGCCTCGGGGGGAATGCTCGCAAGATCGACGTCACCGAGACAACGCCACTCGCGCTCCATCGGCCAGATCGGATCAGACTTGCCGTCACTGTGTGTAAACGGCTTCTCCTCCGTCGGCACTGTTTTCCATCCGGCCGCGGGCACATAGCGTACCGGGCGGATACCGAGGGTGGCCGCCAGGTCGCGGTGGATGGCAATTCCGTACGGCTCGAACGCCCAATTGGTCCAGCGCGGCCGCCAGCGCATCAGCTCCAGCGAAGCCACCGGGGACAAATCGGTGAATGCAACGACCGCGCGCTTGTCGCCGATCTTCCTTGCGGATGCCCTTATGCGTTTCTCCCGGAGAATGTGAAGCAGAGTCTTGTACGCGGAGTGGCAGTACTCGACACTCCATTCCGAGAAGCACTCGAAGAATTGCGCCTTCGTTTCCCCCGGCCACGGTCCATGGCAAGTGCGCGTCCAATGAATCAGCCAGTCGTCTCCCCAATCCTGGATTGGCCGAGTCAGCGCCGACGAATCGACCAGCCTGCGAAGATGATGCGATTCCGGGGCGTGTACCGTGACTTCGAACCGGTGATCGAAGCGCAATCGTGTTGGACGACAGTAGAGGATATCATCCCAATTGCCTCCGCTTCGGATGCTCACAGGCCGGATGATATTTGCGATCTCGACGACCATGGAATCACGACGTGGCCACCATTTCTTCGTCTCCACGCTGGAGGCGTCTACGTCGATGAAACGCCAGTCTACCCGCTCGGGTGCCAACCCGAAGTCCGCCTGGATCGCCTGCGTGATTTCACGGCCATCGGTTCCCTTGATGCGTGGGACCACCAAATGAAGTCTGGGCTTATACGCCGCCGCAACCCAGGTCACAAAGTCCCAGGTGAACATCCCCACGCTGGAGATAATTTCCCATTGGTCGCCCTCCGCAGCCTCAACAACAGCGGCCGTTGTGTTGATGATCCACTCATCCTGGCAGATGGGTGTCTTGCTCTGGCGCGANNNTTGCTCTGGCGCGAATTGAGAACGGCGATGATAGTCATCACGGCTTCCCGAAATACCTCAGATGTAGCGCGAAGATAGCAGAACACCGACATTCGAGCAACGGGGACTTCCCAGTCGAATGGGCAGGACTAAGCACGAACAAGCAAGACCGGGATGCGCGCCCGGTGGTGCACATCGGAGGCGACGCTGCCGCGAATCAGATCATTGAGGAAGCGGTGGCCATGAGTGGCCATCGCGATCAAATCACACTGGCCGCGTTCGGCGGCCGCCAGGACTTCCTCGGCGGGATTCCCCGTGGCGAGGATCGATTCGACATTGAAGCCATCGGCGCGCAATTCGCTCTCGCGCCGATCGAGGTAGGCACGGTCACGCCGCATTTCGTCGGATTCACCGAATCGCTGCTGATTGCGCGCCAGGAATCCATCCGCCACGTGAATCAGCGTCAGGTGGGCTTGCGTCAGACGAGCGAGCGGACGAATGTGCACCAGAATCGCTTCGTCAGTTTGCGTGTTTTCGAGTGGTATGAGGATGCGCTGATACATCGGTTCCTGTCCGGTTCGCCCTCTACCCTGCGAGCCATCCTGTGACTGTCTGTCCCAACAGGTATACATTGAGTCCGATTATGACAGTGGTGACCACCCAGGCAACCACCGCGAGCGTGCGTGAGTTGACAAACTGTCCCATCTTGGATTTGTCGCAGGTGAATTTCACCAGCGGCCAGACGGCAAAACTGAGCTGGAGCGACAGGACCACCTGGCTCAACACGAGCAATTCACCGATACCGCGCTCCCCAGCGAAACCGGCGACCAGTGCGGCCGGAACAATGGCCAGAAGACGGGTCAGCAACCGTCGCGCCCACGGCCGTATACGAATGTCGAGAAATCCCTCCATGACAATCTGGCCGGCCATCGTCCCCGTCAGCGTCGAATTCTGTCCGGATGCGAGCAGGGCTACGGCAAAGAGCACGCTGGCCAGCGAGGCACCGAGAATTGGCGTGAGAAGCCGGTAGGCATCGCCGATATCGGCAACCGCTTCATTGCCGCTGCCGTGGAAGGCCGCCGCACTCAGAATGAGGATTGCGGCATTGATAAAGAAGGCAAACAGCAGTGATACTGTCGAATCGATCGTCGCAAAACGGATCGCCATCGCCTTGCCGGCGTCGCTCCGCGGGTAGGCGCGTGTCTGCACAATACTCGAATGGAGGTAGAGATTGTGAGGCATGACCGTCGCACCCAGGATCCCGATGGCAATGTAGAGCATCCCCGGATTGACGACGATTTGCGGACTGGGCAGCAATCCTCCGAAGATGCCCGCAAGGGACGGATTGGAAACAATCAGTTCATAGACAAAGCACCCGCCGATCACCGCGATCAGGCCGGCCACGAGGGATTCCACGTAGCGAAACCCGCGATACTGAAGCAGCAGGACGATCAGCACATCGGAGGCCGTGATCACCACCCCGGCAACCAACGGGAGTCTGAACAACAAATTCAGGGCTATTGCGGATCCGATCACTTCGGCCAGATCGCAGGCAACAATCGCGACCTCGCACAGCACCCAAAGAAACATGGACACCGGCCGGGAATAATGGTCGCGGCAGGCCTGCGCCAGATCCCGTCCGGAAACGATGCCGAGCTTCAGGGCAAGATGCTGAAGCAGAATGGCCGCCAGGTTCGAGAGCAAGACGACGGAGAGAAGGGTGTAGCCATAGCGCGCACCACCGGCCAGATCGGTCGCCCAATTCCCCGGATCCATATACCCGACCGCTACCATCAGCCCCGGTCCGGTAAATGCCCACAGACGGCGCCAAAACGATGCAGTGAGAGACACGGGAATCGAGGAGTGAACTTCAGGCATTGATGGCGAGCCTGCAGCCCTCCGCCAGCCATCCGTTCTGGCACCCGGTTGCTTTGGCGTTGATTCGGAGTCAGTGGTCATAAGTCTGCCGATCACCTGGTTCCTGCTTGATAGAAAATGGCGAACTGTGCTCTAAACGCAACCAGAAAGGTGGGGTTCAGGGCACTTACAACGCCGAATCGCCCTCACCCCCAACCCCCACAGGAAGAGGGGAGTAAGACACCCAATATGTGGCGCAGCCGCCCTCGGCTGCGTGCGCGCGAAGCGCGCATCTTCTGTGGCTCCGCCGGACGATTCGCGGGCGAGGCGCCCGCGCCACATTGCCGACATCTCACAAACGTTCACCAACAATCAAGCTGCGGCATCCGATCCTTCGAATCCAGTTGCGCTCACCCGCGGGCTGTGCCATCGTTGGTCCGACGATGATCCTGCCCGAACCAACCTTCTTATCCCTATTGGGCTTACATCACGAGCTCGACAGCTTGCTCGCAAAGCATCAGGCCAGACTCGTCAGTGGCGCGATTACAAAGGCTCTGGACAACTGGGTGGAGTTTACGGCGGCGTTGACGATCCACGCCGACGACGAGGAGTTGTATCTTCTGCCGCTCTATCAGAAGCGAGTGACAATTCCCCGGGGCGGCACCGTCGAACTCTTCCTGGCCGAGCACAAGAAGATCCGTGCGTTCTTAGCCGAGATCTCCGGCCTGCTCAACGAAGTGAAGGGGATGCCGGAGCCGGGACCACACCGCATCATTGTGATCCTCGAGCGGGAATACGAATTCAAGAAGCTGCTGGAGCACCACGATATGCGCGAAAAGAATTTTCTCTATCCGCTCCTGGACGGCAGCACGACGGCCGCAGAGCGAAAGAAACTCCTCGCGAAATTGCGCGTGTCTATCTGATCGACCGCAGGTTCATCAAGACTTCGACGAAGCCCTTTCGATCCTTCGTGTTCGGATAACGCAGGAGCATATCGGAGAAGCCATCGTTGTTGAGGTCGGCCGCGGTCAAATCGCCGAACGCATCGGCGGTGATCTTCGACACCGGCTTCTTGGCGAATAACTGTTCGGAATCACCCCGGATACCCTGGTACACGGAAAGTTCCTCATCGTCGGTCGCCAGCACGAAATCCCGGACCTTATCGCCATTGAAATCGCCGTCCAGGGTCATCGCCTGTGTGTCAGATTCTCCGGAGAAATCGATCTTATAGCTCACGTCCTTCTCAAAGTCCGGCCGGTCGGAGTATCTGGGACCATCGTGGCAGAGGAATATGTTGTAGGTCACCGGCACGTTGCGGGTGATCAGGATGCGAATGATCGCGGCAATCGAGATGTGCATCGACGGCATGACCAGATCGAGTTTGCCATCGCCATTGACGTCGCGGATGGTCACCTCGGCCGACGCCGACCCTTCCGAGACAATCACCTGATCCGGTACGGTTGGGTAACCAAGCGCCCGTCCCCAGTACAGACTAATCACACTGCGGAAACTGGACAGCCCCTTCGCCGTCATCTTGGTCACGACAGCATCGGCAAATCCATCCTGATTGAGATCAGCCACCATCGTTCGCAAATCGGTATTCCCATCCTGCTTCTCCTCCTGCGTGCGCACATCGAAATTCACTTGGGCCGCCGGCTCCGGCGCGAACGAGCCATCGGCGGACTGGAGGAAGATCTGCAACCCGTCTTCGTCGGTCGCGACGATATCGGCACGCCCGTCACCGTTGTAATCGGCCACAGTCAAATCGGGGAATTCAAATGTCGCCCGAACCCCGCTGACGCGGTCGCGCTCCGCTCCCTGGGACGCTTCGCGAAGCCGGGTGTGGAGTTCCACATGCAGGGAGGATTGCTTGCGGAACTTTCCATTCGCATCCCGTTGATAGATGCCCAAGCCTTCGAAACCCGGCACCGCAACCTCGTCACCCGGTCTGCCATCCCAATCCCGAACAAGATCGACGGTCGGAACCTGACTCTTGGAGGGGAAAACCGTCAGAGAGACACACGGGAATAGCTCCGTTCCGATCTCTTCAAACCGGTGGTCGGAAATCTTGTAGTACCAGATTCCGGTTGGCGTCAGATAGCAGATTTGAAGTCCGCGCCCGGTATCTACACTGCCCACGTCGAGGACCGTGGCCAGTGAATCGAGCTGCCAGGATTGGTCGGGAGCAGTGCCAAATGTTCCGCTTGCACTCTGCCAGAACACGGATACCCAGCGTGATTCCTGTGGGGGAAGACCCTTCTTGTGAACGATGACGATGTCGACGAGCGAGTCGCCGTCCAAATCAGCCGGAATCAATCCGAGGATCTCTCCTGCCACACCAAGTTTGGAAAGTGAGAAATCCTCCGGCCTCGGCGCGGCAGCGGCGGCACCTGCCATCAGAAAAAGGCTAAGGAATGCCGAAACAACAACAGTGGAGACCCCAGGCGAATTCAACCAGACCATCAATCGCGTCCACCCCAGCTGACCACGCGTCGGACCGCCTGTTCCAGTACTCAATTCAGCACCTCTCTGCGTTTCACGATCCACGATGCCCACAACCACCCTGCGAGAATCCACACCAGCGATCCGATCAGGCAGGTGCGCGTCAAATGACCCCAACTTTCAGGAAGCGGCAATCCCTTGGACATCGCAATAAACTGCCCCAAGGGCGCCGTGACGTAGGTTGGCAGAATCAGCGGCCGAAGCAAATCCCAATTGCTTGCCAGTTGCAGGATAAACCTCGCAATCACAGCGACGGCAATTGTTCCTCCCGGATTGCCTATAATCAGAGCGCACACCGCCACAATGCCGATCTCCGCAGCGAGCGCAAGTGTTGTCAGAGCGACCGTCAGTAAGAGTGCCCACCACAGCGAGCCGGCGCTGTGAATCAGATACTCTTTCTCCATCAAATCGGAGAATCCCAACTGGACGCCGGCGACCACGAGCACGAACAACAGCGTCAGAACCCACCACACCTTGAGAACGACCACACTTGTCAGTAGCTTGCCCGAGAGCCAGCTCATCCGCGAAAGCGGCCTCACCCAGACCTGCTGGATGGTACCCGCGGAAAATTCACGCGCCACCGAAAAGGCCACAATCAACGTCATCGCGAACTCGAGCGACGTGACCGCCGCCGAGAGAACGGAACCACTCAAATAGAATCCGGTCGGAATTCCCGTGAACGATCGGCGAACCAGCAAGTGGTAGGTGAGATAGAACATTGCAACCACCGCAAGGTAGGTGACCAGCCCGGCCGCCATGGCACGTGATTTCCGAACCCGAAGCCATTCGGCAATCATCACGCGACACACTTCACGCCACATCGGAACTCCTCCCAACCAGCCGGAAGAAGATCTCTTCGAGCGATTCAGTTGAGGTGGTGATCTCCAGAACGTCGATGTTGTGGTTCACGAGGCATCGGTTAACGTCGGCGGTCGAACATTCCCCCGATTCCGCGCGGAGTCGATCCGAACCTACGATCTCGACTCCTGAGATCCCGGGCATCGCTCGCAGGACGTTCGCTGCCGTTTCCGAATCCGGCACTCGCACGGAGACAGTCGTTCGGGATTGCGTCAGCTCGGCGGCGGCCCCCGATGCAACAACCGCGCCCCGGTTGATGATTGTGAAGCTGTCGCAAATGCGTTCCATTTCACCCATCTGATGGCTCGACATCAATACCGCCCGCCCTTCCTGTCGGGCCATCTGTGCGAGCCACTCACGCATTTCCACGATCCCGGCCGGGTCGAGTCCATTCATCGGTTCGTCAAGAATGACCAGCCTCGGATCACCGAGCAGCGCCGCCGCCAGTCCCAACCGTTGCCGCATGCCGCGTGAGTACGATGCCACGCGATCATCGGACTTGCTCTTAAGTCCGACGCGCGCCAGGAGGCGATCGACGGAAGAACCGTCGTTGAGTCCACACAGGCGGGCGAATAGCTGAAGGTTTTCCCGGCCGGTCAGTTGGTTGTAAAAGGCCGGCGTCTCCATCATGATGCCTAGTTGCCGATGCGCGCCCACCGGATCAGTCGCGACGTCGATCCCGGCAATCTTCATCGAACCAGCAGTCGGATTGAGTAGCCCGGCAATGAGCTTGATCGTGGTCGTCTTCCCCGCTCCATTGGGACCCAGAAAGCCGTAGACTCCCGGTCCACTCAATATCAGATCGAGCCCGCGCAATGCGTCAAACTTGCCGTAGCGTTTTTGGAGCCTTTTGACTTCGAGAATCGGTGGCATCGGTCAGAGTCCCAACGATTTCAGTTAGAAGCTGCGCGCCGCGCGCACAATGAAACGCGGACGCTTGTTCCATCGGCTCACATCCTGAGCCACATAGAATCCCAGGTACGGCAGAAACGCCTCGCCGGAGACACCGATTCCAATCGATTTCCCCCACGCACTCTTTGGCGCGTTGAGAAAACGAAATGGAGCCGCTGAACCACCGTCCATCCGTAGAAGTCCGGCGTCGGCGAAGAGGAGCAGATCCCAGCGTGTGTACAGAATCTTGAAGACAGGGAGTTGCGGCAACGGTATTCGCAACTCCGCCGAACCAAGCGCCATGCGGTCGCCCCGCCGGTCGGGAAACGGGATATCATGCAGGCCGCGCACTCCCCCATAGCCATTGAGCGACTGCAATCGCTGCGCCGGCAGATCACGCCAGGCGGTGAAGACCCGTGCGCGCAGATCCAGATTGATCCTCCGCCAGAGGCGATTGTACCGGCACGCGTCCAAGGTCAGCGTAGTGAACCCAAATTCGCCGGGCCCAGCCTTGAATCCCGCATCCAACAACGCCTGAAGATACCAGGCCGACGCCGGACGGACTGGATTATCGCGCGTGTCATAGGCCGCCGACAAGTCCAGTCCGAGGATCTCTCCCCGATCGACAGGCGGATTATCACGAAGGGGACGGCCGTTATTGGCGAGTGAGGCCACGCTGACTGTCCGGAGCGATTGCGAATGATCCAGATAGAGTCCGCCGGCAAACGACAGCGAGTACCCCGGATCGATGACCATTCCGGCACGTCCGCCCGAGCGCTCGTAGTAATCCAGAAGATCGGAGTGGGACAAAAGAAGCGCAGCACCATTCTCGGAAACCGGGTACTGCCAGGAATCATTCGTTACGGTCTTCTTGAATCCCTGGATCTTTAATCCAACAGCTCTGCCGCTGATGGGAATATTCAACTCCAGATCGAGTCCCAGGAAGCCCCGAGTATTCTCGCGAAGCGGAATCAGCAAATGCACATGTCCCCGCCAATGCGGCCGCGGGTTGTCGGGATTCCCCCGGCCCATTCCGAGAAACACGGTCTCATAGTCGACCCGATTCGTGCCTTCTGAGCCGGCCTCAACTCGGGGAGCAAGAGATTTGGGATCGGCGGTCTTGCGAAATGCCATCCGGCCGGACTTGTTGAATTCGTCGGCGTCGAACTTGCAAGAACAATGGTAGCGCTCGATCCGGCCGGTAATGCTTGAGCCCTGCGACTGATAAAGGCCGCCATCCACGATATTGACCTGTCCCTCAACATGTGAATCGCCGGCCAGGATGAGATCGCCATTGATGATCCAGACCTCACCCTTCAGGACGGTCCCTGACGCCGCATCGAGACTCCCCTCAACAATGACGAGTGATGTCTCGACGACCTGCCCTGCGGTCAGCGAATAGTCGCCACGATGGGCGGCGCGAGAGGGATCCTGCAGGAGCTGCGTCAGTTGTTTCGGGGAAATTCTCGTGGAAGCAGCATGGCATGCCGATGCCGCCAGCACCAACGCCAACAGCTCGGTCAGTCCCGTAACTCGAGGTAGCCAACGCTTCACAAAGTGCAGGAGACCCTCCGCTCAGAACGCCGCAGGTCCGGGTTGCGGCATCCTGCCAAGTATACACTCGAACTCTGACTCGGTGGCATGAGAGATGGCAAATTGACTAGCGCTGATTCAGTTAGGGAGGGCGAGGCTCCTCCGAGCCGTCTTCCAGCGCGAGAGCGTGGCTCGGCAGGAGCCTCGCCCTCCCGCATTGACCGTCAAATCAGTGGCTTCTCGCGCTCTGAGGCCACCTCAACGCCAATTCCACCGCGGACATTGAATGATCCGGTGATCCCGATCCATCGCGGCTGGAGGAAATCATACAGGGCATCCAGGAGTTCATTGACGACGTCCTCGTGGAAGATCCCCACCTCGCGATATGTCCACAAATAGAGCTTCAGGGACTTGCTTTCGAGTACCAGCTTGTCGGGGATGTAGCTGATCTCCAACTCACCAAAATCCGGCTGTCCGGTAATCGGACAGACACAAGTAAACTCCCGGCAATGGAAGGTCACGGTCGTGTCGCGTTCCGGATGCGCGTTGGGGAATGCCTCCAACTGCCGCTTGGGACGTGACGAACCGCGGCCCAGTTCCGTCAGTCCGGTTCCCTTCGATGATCCCTGAACTCTGGCCTTCTTCGTGGGGGACTTCGCCATCTCGCATCTCCTGAGTCTTGTTCAGTGGTCGGGCGATGGAACCGAGATTGCCCTACTCGCCTCTATACGCGCATCCGGTTGTGCAAGTTTCCTGAATGGTCACCTCGGTCGGACGCGCATTCACTGCCGATAGTTCGTGCCAAATCCAAAACGCCAGATTCTCCGACGTGGGGTTCTCCAGCCCCTTCAGTTCGTTCATGTACTGATGATCGAGGCGCGTGTGCAGCCTCTGCAAATGCGGAATCACGTGCCCGGCCTCGGGAGCGGCAACCTCAACGCGGAAACTGTGCCCATGTAGACGCCGGCATTTGTGCGTTTCGGGGAGCATCGGTAGAAGGTGTGCGGCCGCAAACCAGAATCCGATCCGCGGAATCTGCCCCTTCAGTTCCACCACAACCGGGTCAAACCGCGAGGCCCCCACGGTCTCGATTGCGCAACGTTCAACCCCGGGGACATCCTGCCGCAGGCGATCGCTCAACCAACGTGTCACATCGGGAAGTGATGCATCGCGAATTCCGTCAACGTCGTTGAGCAGCCGGTGATCGAGCATGTCGATGGCTGGTTCGCACGCGCGTTTGACCTCCGCAAAATCGCGAAGCCAACCCAGCTTCGGATCGACCGACCCTTGCAGCCAGATGCGCGCGCAGTATGAATGCCCATGAAGCCGCCGACATTCCGGCCTTGCGTCTATCGCCGTATTGCGATGGGCGGCCTCAAATGTCAGGTCCCGAAACAGAGAAATCTTCATGGATGTGATGTCCCGCCGACGTACGAGATCGGATCGTGAACGCCCGCCTCGGCAAATGCGCGCAATCGCAGGATGCAGGAATCGCACACGCCGCACGCTCGAAGATCCGCAGTCGGCTGGTAACAACTGGATGTGAGCTCAAAGGGCACATGGAGCCGGGCGCCGGTCCGCACGATTTCGGTCTTGTTCATTTTGAGCAACGGCGCATGAATCGAAAATCGCGTCTGCCCTTCGACACCAGTTCTCGTTGCGAGATCAGCCATCCGCTCGAATGCCTGAAAGTAATCTGGCCGGCAATCGGGGTAGCCGGAATAATCGTGGATGTGTGCACCGATGAATACCTCTCCGGTGCCCAATGTCTCCGCCCAGGCCATCGCCGTTGACAGGAAGATCGTATTCCGGCCGGGAACATAGGTGATCGGGATGTCCACGCCCATTTCTGCTGTATCCCTGTTGATTGGCACTGTGTCCGACCCTGTGAGTGCCGAACCTCCCCACTGCCGCAAATCCAGATTGACGACAATCTGCCGCTCGGCGTGAAGCGCTTCCGCGACCCGACGCGCCGCAATCAGCTCCTGGCTGTGCCGCTGGCCGTAGCCGATCGTGAGCGCATACATGGCGTACCCTTCGCTGCGGGCCATGGCCAGCACGACCGCCGAGTCGAGCCCACCGCTGAGCAGAACCACGCCCCGGCGTTCGGAAGTCATACGCCGCGCTCCTTTGGATCCCAGATGTATTTGTGAAGCTGCAACTGAAACCGTGCCGGCAACCGGTCCTCGAGCATCCAGCAGACGACGTCCTTCGATGAGACAGCGCCAAAGACTGTCGACATGAGCACCGCGCATTTTTCGTGGAGCGCGTGCTTGGCGATCACGCCGCGCGCCCAGTCGTAATCTTCACGATTCCCGATCACGAACTTGACTTCATCGCGCGCTGTCAGATGGCCGATATTGCTCCAGTCCACCTTATCCGACTCACCCGATGACGGGCACTTGATGTCCATAATGCGAATGACACCTGCCGGGAGCGCATAGATCGGCAACGCTCCGGCGGTCTCGATTAGAACGGTAAGTCCCAGATCCAGTAGCTGCTGCGCCAGCACCGCGCAGTCCTTCTGCACCAATGGTTCACCGCCGGTTATCTCGACCAGCGAAATGCTATAGCTCCGCACCAGTTCGACCACACTGGCGACCGTTCGCCGTTCACCATCGTAAAATGCGTACGCCGTGTCGCAATATGTGCAGCGCAGATTGCAGCCGGTGAGGCGGACGAACACGCACGGCAGCCCGGCATACGACGACTCGCCCTGGATACTGGCATACACTTCATTCACGACGAGCGATGGTTCAGACACAGCCATTATGGGAAAATAGCAGTCGCGGGGAGCAGATACAACACGGGTGGCAGAGCCGGAGCGTGTGGCCGCCCCCCATGTGGCAGCCTCAATGTGGCAGATCCATTGTGGCGCGGCCGCCCTCGGCCGCGTGCGCCCGAAGGGCGCACTCTCTTACGCATGAGCCGAACCACCCTGCCGTGAAGAACCCCACCATCCGTCCTGTCCGCTACGCGGACTGGACTCCTAGTGGGCCACCGAGCGAAGGAGATCCCCGATGGTGCGGTTCTGGAGCAGTCAGTGCGGAAACGCCCTCACCCCAGCCCCCGCCCGCGGGAGGGAGCAGTCTGCCGTGAATCGAACGACCTGTGCTAACGGGGAGTATTTCTCCCCTCTC
>JACRMA010000031.1:22605-43206 GCA_016235085.1 Candidatus Zixiibacteriota bacterium | reverse complement strand
TCTCCACGCGGGCAAATGCGCCGGGGATCAACGTTCGCTGCGGATTCGGGATGCGCGCCCGGGCCTTGATGGTACGGGTGCCGGGGTCGATCTTGGATTCGATCGCGTAGATCGTTCCCTGATATTCCTGCGGGGAGTCACCGGCCCGGATCCGCACACCGGCTCCATCCTTCAATTGGGGTGCGTACTTCTCGGGGATCGAAAACTCCGCTTTCATCGGGTCCAGATCCTGCATGGTCGCGATTAGCATACTTGGTGATACGTAGCTGCCGTCGCTGACGTGGCGCAGTCCCACGACTCCATCGAACGGGGCGCGAATCTCGGTCTTGGCGAGTTGCGATTCGAGGACTTCGCGCTCGGCCTGAATGATGCGCAGCGAATTGAGCGACTTGTCGTACTCTTCCTGGCTGATGCCTTTGATCTCGAACAGGCGCCGTTTCCGCGATTCTTCATCCGAGGCCAGTTTCTCTTCCAGTGATTTGCGTTTGAGTTGCGCCTGCAGTTCGCGGTCGTTGATCTTGAGCATCAGTTCGGACTTGCTGACGCTCTGCCCCTCTTTGAAGAAAACGCCGGTGACCAGGCCGGAGATTTCGGGACGGAGTTCGACTTCCTCATTGGCCAAAGGAGTCCCGGTTGCAGATATCTTGTTCCGAAGGGGTTGTGGGGCAATGACGACAACTTCGACGGGGGAGGCCGCACCCGCTCGGCCGCCACCGCGCGCAGTAGGAGTCGATGAGCCATTGTTGCACCCGCCGGCGAGACCGATCGCCAGCCCAACGGCCGCTCCTGTTGTGAGTATCCTTAAAAAAGTCATGATTTACTGTCCCCTATCATTCGCAATGAGCCCAAGTTAAGTCCCAAATTCGCGGCTTGGGGGAACTATCGGTTGAATTTTGTCATGAATCTCCAAGCTCAAGCCCGGCGGCGGGCCAATTAGCGATTTGCCAACACGCCGGAATGATGGTATAATAGCATGTTGTCGCTCGTCCAGTAAAGCAGCCATGACCATGAGAATCTCAGCCAAGCCCTTGTCGCATCGTGGTGCTTTTGTGGCATTGCTCCTTCTCGTATTGGTCGCGGGGCAGATTCTCATTGGCGCGCTGTGTTTGTGCGATGATTGCCATGATCCCGTCTGCATGGACTGGTCTTGCTGTCTTTGCGCCAATCCGCTGGCCTGTGACCTGGCCGTCTCTGCCTGTCCGCAGCCCGTTCTGACTCTGATAGGCCTGATCAATCCCTCACCTGAGGATGGTCTGGCCCCCGAGACGGCGTTCGAATTCGATCGTCCCCCCAAGGCGATTCCTGCGTACTGCCTGTGGGAAGGCAGTTCATCGAATCTCGATGGGCTGCGGAACCGGCAGATTCGTGAACTCGGACGCGGGCGTCCGCAGGAGGAAGTAATGAATTCACACTGTAATTGGCCGAATGCATGGTTACGATTCAACGCGAGCATCCGGCGATTTCGTCTGCAGCTCCTCGCTCTCTCCGTGGGGATCGTCTGGCTTTGCCTTGCGCAGGTCTCCTGCAAGCAATCTGCCGGCAGTAAGACCGAGAGTCCGGACCCAGCCGCCAATGCCGAGGTGGCGACCGGCGAGGCGGCGGAGCATGGCGAGGAATCAGAGGTCTCTGACCTGGATCGCCCCATCGAGGAGTTGTTCGCCGAGGAATGCAATCATGGCATCAAGGCGGCAGATTGTGATATATGCCGCCCTGAGATTGGGGTGGTCAAAGCCTCCGACAACTTGTTCCAGGACGGATTGCTACGAACGGAGACGGCCTCGCGCGCGCGCGTCGAGATACCGCTTTCGCTCACGGGAGAAGTGCAATTCGACGAACGCAAAGTTGCGCACGTGAGCACTCAGGCTGAAGGCGTGGTTCGCGGGGTCTTCGTGATGCTGGGTGAGAAAGTCCGGAAGAACCAGCCCTTGTTCGAGATCGAGAGCATCGAAATCGGCGAGGCCGAGGGTGCCTGTCTCGAAGCCAACGCAGTCTTGAGACTGGCGAGGAGTAATCACGAACGCGAAGCGGAACTTCACCGAAGAGGGCTCCTGTCCGAACAGGAGTACCAACACTCCCAACAAGACCTTGAAACCGCGGAGATTCGCGCGGAAACCGCTCTCGGGAAGCTGACGCGTTTGGGCATGACATTGTCGGATGCACAGTCCCTCAGCCCGGCAACGGCCCGCGGGCGCCTGGTGTTGCGCGCACCGATGGATGGCACCGTGCTGCTGTTGAATGCGGTTTCCGGCCGGGCGGCAAAATTCGAAGAGTCGCTGGCGACCATCGGCGATAACACGGCAGTGTGGGTGTGGGCGAATTTGTACGAGCGCGATCTGGCCGCAATTGCACAGCAATCGCCGCGCAGCAACCTGCCGGCGACCATCACGGTGAGGGCCTACCCGAACGATCAATTCCGTGGCAAGGCCGAATTCGTCAGCCCCGCAATGGAAGAGGCCACACGGACCGTCAAATTGCGCATCGACGTCGAAAATCCCGACCACAAGCTGCTCGCGGGAATGTTCGCGAACATCGAGTTATTCCTCCCCGGCGATGACGAGGCGCTCGTGCTGCCGGCCAGCGCGGTACTGGAAGATGCGGGCCGGTCGTTCATCTTCATCCACCATCAAGGCGAGTTCTATGTGCGCCGCCCGGTTACGGTGGGCCGCTCCTGGGGCAGTCGGACGGAAGTGCTGGCGGGACTGGCGGGTGGTGAAACAGTTGTCGCCGATGGTGCGTTTCTACTCAAATCCGACATCCTGCGCTCGAAAATGGGTGCGGGCTGCGCCGATTGACCGCGGGGTAGTGGATGGGATTCACAACGTTTTTGCTTAACAATAGATTTCTCGTCCTGCTGGCCACCGCTGTGCTAGTCTTCGTCGGCGTCCTGGCATGGATTCGCCTGCCCATCGACGCATTCCCTGACGTCACCAACACACAAGTGATGATCCTCAGCAAGGCGCCGGGCCTGGCCGCGGTCGACGTCGAGCAGCGCGTGAGCTACCCGATCGAGCAGGTGATGCGGGGGCTTCCCAAGGTGACGCAGGTTCGGTCGATCTCCAAAGCCGGGCTTTCCCAGGTAGTGATCATCTTTGAAGATGGCGTGGAGACCTACTGGACACGGCAGGTCGTTTTCGAGCGGCTCGCCATGGCCAGAGAGAATCTCCCGCCCGGTGTCGAACCAGAGCTGGGACCGAACAGCACTGGACTGGGCGAGATATTCCAGTACACGCTGGAAGGGGATGGGCAGGATGCCATGGAGCTGCGAACGATCCAGGACTGGATCGTCGCGCCGTTGCTCAAACCGATCCCCGGAGTGAACGAGGTCAACAGCTTCGGCGGATACCTGAAGCAATACCAGGTCGTGCTCGCACCCGACAAGCTGCTCAAGTACGGCCTGACCTCCGCTGAGGTTGTCGAAGCGGTTGAACGCAGCAACGCCAACGCCGGCGGCGGGGTCGTCGTGCGCGGCTGGGAGCAGGTCTACCTGCGCGGCGTGGGACTTCTTGCAGACATCCCCGATATCGAACGGATCGTGCTCAAGTCGGCCGATGGCGCTCCGGTCTATCTGCGGGACGTGGCGGAAGTGGTCATCGGCGCCGAGCCGCGCCAGGGGGCGGTGACGCGTGACGGCAAAGGCGAGGTCGTCGCGGGCATGATCATCATGCTCAAAGGTGAGAATTCCAAGGACGTGGTCACCCGAGTCAAAGAGACCGTCGGCAAAATCCAGAACACGCTGCCTCCTGGAGTACGCATCAACGTGTTCTACGATCGCATTTCCCTCATTGAGGCATGCATCCAGACGGTCATGAACGCCCTTCTCGAGGGCGGGATCTTTGTCATCCTGGTCCTCTTCCTCTTTCTGGGAGAGTTGCGCACCGCGCTGATCGTCGTCATCTCATTGCCGCTGACGTTCCTCGCGACCTTCATCGTGATGGGGCGCGTGGATCTCTCCGCCAATCTCATGAGTCTTGGCGGACTGGCCTTCTCGGTCGGCATGGTGGTGGACGCCTCCATTGTCGTAGTCGAGAATATCCGCCGCCACTTCGCCCACCGCCACGATCATCGGCAAAAGCGGAGCATTGTCGCGGAAGCGGTCGCGGAGGTGGCGAAACCGGTGGGATTCTCGGTCCTCATCATTGCCATCGTCCTCGTCCCGCTCTTCACCCTCGCCGGGATCGAGGGGAAGATGTTCGCGCCGCTGGCGTGGACAATGATCATCGCCATGCTCGTGTCGCTGGCCGTCGCACTCGTGATCGTGCCGGTCTTTGCGGAGAGCTTGCTGAAGCAGGGACCGGAACGCGGATTCCGGTTTGTGGCACGAATTCGCCGGGGCTACACGTCCCTACTTGGCCGCGCCTTGCGGCACCCAATGGTCACGACAGCAATCGCGGCGGGCTCCTTGATCCTCGCGGCGGTGCTGGTGCCGTTCATCGGTACCGAGTTCATGCCACCTCTTGATGAGGGCTCCATCGCCGTGAACGTTGTCCGTCTGCCGAACGCATCGCTGGAGGGTTCGGTCAAGGTTGCGGAGTTCATGGAGAAACGGCTCTTGGCATTTCCGGAAGTGCAGACTGTCGTCAGCAAGACCGGGCGGGCGGAGATTTCCGAAGATCCGATGGGACCGGAGCAGACGGACTTGTTCATCATGTTGAAGCCGCGCAACAAGTGGTGAAGCGGACGCGACAAAGCCGAGTTGGTCGAGGCGATTCAGGTCGAGTTGTCCCAAATCCCCGGCCTGCGATTCTCATTCTCGCAACCGATCGCGCTCCGGGTCAATGAGCTTATCTCGGGAGTAAAAAGCGATCTGGCTATCAAGATCTTTGGGCCCCACCTCGAACTGCTGAAGAGCTTCGCGGATCGGGCCGCCGCTTCGATGCAAAGTGTCCGCGGGGCACGCGACACCAAAGTCGAGCAGGTCTCGGGCATGAGCCAACTAGACGTGGTCATCGATCGGGAGGCGGCCGCGCGGCACGGCATCAGCATCGCCACGGTTAACGATGCTATCGAGACCGCAATCGCCGGCAAACAAGCCACAACACTGATTGAGCAGGAACGCCGATTCGCCGTGGTGGTTCGATTCCCCGAAGCATCCCGCAGCGACATTCCCGCCATCAATGGACTGCTCATCCCGGCGCCCGGTGGCGAACGAGTCCCGTTGGGGTCAATCGCCAAACTGGAGATGGTCGAAGCGCCCGCGCAGATCAGCCGCGAGAACGGCATGCGCCGGGTTGTCGTTGAGGCGAATGTGCGCGGCCGGGATCTCGGCGGTTTCGTTGAGGACGTACAGGCCAAGATCGGACCGCTCGTGAAGGAGCTCCCCCCCGGCTATTATGTCGAGTACGGCGGCCAATTCGAAAACCAGCAAAGGGCGATGCGGCAGTTGGCGATTGTGGTGCCGATCGCGCTGCTTTTGATCATGGTCCTGCTGTACATGGCGCTTGGCTCGATCGGCCGTTCACTGCTGGTATTGCTTAATCTGCCGTTCGCCCTTGTCGGCGGCGTCATCGCCGTCGTGATCTTCGGCATGCCCCTTTCGGTGTCGGCAGCAGTCGCGTTCATCGTGCTGCTGGGCATCGCTGTGCAGAACGGCGTCGTATTGATCGCGTTCTTCCGGCAACTGCGGGAACGGGGTGAGAGTGTTTCGGACACGGTCATGAAGGGTTGCGACGTACGTTTTCGACCGCTGCTGATGACCGCACTCACCAGCTTCATTGGTCATTTGCCCATGCTCTACGCCACCGGATCGGGCGCGGACATCCAGAAACCGCTCGCGGTCGTCGTGATGGGAGGTTTGATCACCAGCACGCTTTTGACTCTGATCGTCCTCCCAGTGCTGTATGGATGGATCGAGGGGCGGCATGTCGAGGCCGACGCGTGAGGTTGAAGGCCATGCTCTAATCCGTATTGCCGGGAGGGCGTGTAGATGGGAGGGCGAGGCTCCTGCCGAGCCTCTTTACGCGGGGAACAAGAGGCTCGGCAGGAGCCTCGCCCTCCCGCGCAATCGCGAGTCATTGAGTTTTCGCGGCTATCGTGCCCTACAATTTTGCAAGGATTCTGCGGACTTTCTCCGTATAATCTAGAACGTTTCACCGTCGGCGACTTACCGTCGGCGTCACCAGATTGACAGCACCAAGCTGAACGTGCATTCGAGGATCGAATCACCTGTCGGCGGGGGTTGCCAGATAGGAAGATTTGAGCATGACCAAGTTCTCTGCATTTGCATTAAACCGTGAACTGCTGCAAGCCGTAGCCGAGATGGGCTTTACCACCCCCACCCCAATTCAGAAAGATGCCATCGGACCCGCGCTGGAAGGGCGGGACATTCTCGCCTGCGCCATGACCGGATCGGGCAAGACGGCGGCCTTCGTGCTGCCCATTTTGAACGGTCTCATGGGAAAGAAACGCGGCACCACGCGCGCGTTGATCCTGACCCCGACACGCGAATTGGCGGCGCAGATTGCCGAACATCTCGCGGCCATGGCCGCGCACACCACGCTCAAAGGCGCTGCCATCTACGGTGGCGTCAGTATGAAGCCTCAAGAAGATGCGTTTCGCCGGGGCGTCGATGTGATTGTCGCCACGCCGGGCCGTCTGCTCGATCACTTCCAGTATTCTTACGCCAAGCTCGCCGGACTGGAAATTCTCGTTGTGGACGAGGCCGACCGGATGCTGGACATGGGCTTTTTGCCTGATGTGCGCCGAATCCTGGAGCATTTGCCCACGCCGAATCAGACGCTGTTCTTCTCGGCGACACTGCCGCCACCCATCGTGGAGCTGTCTCAGGAAATGCTGCGCAATCCGGTGGCGATCAATATCGATCGCAAATCCGAACCGGCGGTTGGGATCACCCGGGCAATCTATCCAGCCCGTAAGGCTTTGAAGACGGCGCTGCTTCTGGAATTGCTTAGACGCGGATCAATCAAAAGCGCACTGGTTTTCACCCGCACCAAGCACCGGGCCAACCGTCTGGCGCTGTTTCTCCAGAAGAAGGGTGTAAAGTGCGAACGTATCCACGGCAACCGCAGCCAGAATCAACGCACCGAGGCACTCGATGGATTCAAGAACGGACGCTTCCAGGTATTGGTTGCCACTGATATCGCCGCGCGTGGCATCGACGTCGAAGCACTCTCCCATGTCGTGAACTTCGATGTGCCGGAAATGGCCGACGCTTATATCCACCGCGTGGGACGGACCGCACGCGCCGACGCGATTGGTGATGCCTATACGTTCGTGTCGCCTGAAGAGGAAAGGGACTTCCGCGAAATCGAGAAGGCACTGGGAAAACGTCTGCCGCGCCTGACTCTGGATGGGTTCGATTACAACGCCAAGGCGCCGGAAAAACTCGAGATCCCGATCGGCGAACGGATCGCCGCAATCAAGGCGCACCGTGCCGAGGCACGCGCCAATGCCGAACGCAAGTCGGCACTCAGTTCACGCGGTCAATCGGAGTCGACTGGTCGCTCCCGACCGAAGCCGCGACCAAGCACAAGGTCGAAGCCCAAAGCCGAATCCTCCACGCCCGCTCCCAAGCCAAAGCCAACCGGCAGCGGCTTCGGACGCAGGACCCAAGCCGGGGCGAAGCCGTCGCGGCGCCGGCGGTAGGGCGCAGCATGTCTACATCGGCGTAAGAAGAAATTCTCCGGTCCACTGGGAGGGCGAGGCTCCTGCCGAGCCCTTCGCGGAGGAGAGATATTCGGCTTCGACAAGAGGCTCGGCAGGAGCCTCGCCCTCCCTCCCAAGCCACCGCAGGAGAAACCCATATCCTCTTGTGGCAATCATTATTCCCCAGCTCAAGTTGGTAGCGCAAGGGGCTTTTTGATTCGTCACCCCCGCGAAAGCGGGGGCCCAGTCGCCCCGCGTGGACACTGGATCCCCGCCTTCGCGGGGATGACAATTTGGGGATCGCGGACAAGGGGCTTTTAGCCCCTTGCCGTCCTGCGAGCGTGCTTGATATTTCACCTCCACTGTTGAATTCTTCTCCCACGCCCGTGGGTGCAAGTCATTCAGCACACTCAACCGGAGATTCGATCACTGTATGAATACCATCATCCTACTCACATTGTCCAACATCTTCATGACCTTCGCCTGGTATGGACATCTCAAGACGCTGAGCGGCCGACCGATCATGGTGGCGATTCTGGCGAGCTGGGGAATCGCCTTTTTCGAATACACCCTGATGGTCCCGGCCAACCGTTACGGGTACGGCCAGTTCACCCTGCCGCAACTCAAGGTGATGCAGGAGATCATCACCATGGTGATCTTCGCGATCTTCGTCTACACCTACATGAAGCAGGAACTGAAGCTCGACTTCCTCTGGGCCGGCCTCTGCCTCATCGGCGCGGCATACTTCATGTTTCGAGGGGGTGTGCCGGTGAGGTGAGAGACGACATCACTTCGTGCATCCTATTCTGTCATTATTGGCACTGGGCAGCGTGTCTTGCCAATAGCACCGGATCGGGTTGAAAGTGCTTTGGAAGTAGTAGTGTTTTCCCCTCAGAGCTTTGGAGCCAGTCAACAGTCTGCTTAGACTGGGCAGTCTTCTTCCGGAGTTCGGTTGAAAGTCGTATCACGAATCCCTCGTCAATCCACATCAGTTGTCGATCGAATGCGCGATCATGGAGCGCATTCAGACAAAGCCCATTTCGCGGATTCAGACGGTTGCCGGGATCCTCAGTCCACGGAATCACGTGACTTGCGATCAGTAGGGGGCGGACTGTTAAGCCCGTGACGCAGCACCGATAGCCATAGGCCGACAACACACGATCACGGAAGAGACTTTGGTTCACTCTCACCCGAACGAGAGCCTCTCGCTCCCGGCCAGCGCTGGGCAAGTCCCGCGTTTCGATCCCGGACAATTCCTCAACGCTAGTCCCAAGTCGCATGGCCATGAGCCTCTGACTTTCAAAGACCAGTTCTTCTGGCTGCTCCGAGAATTCCCGCCAGACATCCTCATCGCCCCGACCACCATGCGAAAGTCCTTTGATCCCACGCTTCTGAAGGGCGGGGTCGAGGCGAGCAAAATTCGCGAGCTTTAGTGCTACTGATCCGACTGTTCTTCCTAGAAGTCTTGCGAGTTCTATGATCCTTGGATTGCGAGAGTTAATCGTTCCGAAAGGGATGCGAGAGTACAGATTGAACGCAAGTATGAGTTCCTCGCGGGACCAATTCCTCCTTGCAGTCATCTTCACAAGTCCTGATTGCGCCACCGTTTTCAAGGCCACCGAAAAGACGGGGATAGCCGCATGTCTGGGCCTCGATTTGCGCAGCACACCTCTCGCGGATATTATCCAATCTGGCTTGAACAATCGCAAGAGATACTGATCGTGCCAAAAAAGTGTGCTCCACCTGAAAGCTGACCATGGATTTCGCAGCCGGGGTTATTCGAAAATCAGTGAGGTTGACTTACCCTCCATCCCTCATGTATTTCCATCGCAGTTGGAATAGCTGACCCGGCCCCCCATGCTCATCCTCCTCCTAGGCAACCCCACTGACCGCTACCGCGAGACGCGGCATAACCTTGGCTGGTGGGTTGGGGATATTCTGGCTGAGCGGGCTAAGGTTGGGTTCAAGGCTGGCAAAGGGGACTTCCTGATTGCCGAGGGACGGATTGCGGGGCAGGTCGTGCGGATGGTTAAGCCGACGACCTACATGAACCTGTCGGGGGTGGCGGTGGACCAGTATGCTGGCCTGTTTGGGCTGGAACCTGCTGAGCTGATTGTGGTTGCGGATGATATCGATCTGGTGCTGGGGCAGATACGGATTCGGGAACGGGGGTCCTCCGGGGGGCATAACGGGCTGGCTTCGGTTATCGAACACCTTGGGACCGAAGAGTTTGTCCGTTTACGTTGCGGGGTGGGGCCGGTGCCCGAATCGGTTGATCCGGCGGAGTTTGTGCTTGACCAATTCGCGCCGGACGAGTTAATTGTTGCCCGGCAAATGGCGATGACCGCCGCCGACGCAGTGGCCATGATTGTGGCACGTGGGCCGGTCGCCGCCGCAAACGTATATAACCGCAAACCCCCCGCGCCTGAAAAGCCGTCCGACGGCAATGCGGGCGCCCAACGACCAGGGGAGGGTGAATGACGCTCTACGAAACAACTTACATTATGGATCCTCAGCTCCAGGATGAGGGCTGGGGAAAATCCATCACCAAGTACTCCGACATCATCAACGCCAACGGCCGGATCAAACGTCTCGAACGCTGGGGTCTGCGCCGGATGGCGTACATGATCAAGAAGCAGACCCACGGCTTCTACGTGCACATCGTCCACGAATCGTCGGGTTCGGTGCCGCGCGATCTGGAACGGCAGTTCCGTCTCGACGAAACCTGCCTGCGTTACATGACCGTGCTGGCCGACAACCCGCAGTATCTCGAAGAGATGGACAAGGCCAAGGCGGCCCGTCCGGCAACGCTGGATGAGGGTCTCGCCACTGCCGCTGGTACGCCGGTGGCCGCGCCGCCGCTGTCCGTGCCTGAAGCCGGTGCCGGATTGCCGGGCGCCGGGACCGAACCGGCAGCGGGTGTGTAACCGGGACGATTTGAGGATAAACTCAACAACTGAGAATCTGGAGGTTTGGACCATATGAGACGAGGCAAAGAAGGCAGCCGTGGTGAGAGAGATCGTGACCGTGACCGCGACCGTGACCGCGACCAGGAAGGCGGTCGTGGGGATCGCCGCGGTGGCGGAGGCGGTGGCCAACGACGCGGCCGCCGGTTCACCGAACTGAAGCTTTGGGAAATCGACTATCGCAACGAACGCCTGCTGCGCAAGTTCATCTCGGATCGCGGCAAGATTCTGCCGCGCCGGATCACCGGTGTCTCGGCGTTCTACCAGCGATGTGTGACACGTGCCGTCAAACGCGCCCGCCATCTGGCGTTGCTCCCGTTCGTGGCGGAGACCTATAAGTAGGCCGATGCGGGCAACCGTATCCATTCCCTGGGTATTGCGATGAAAATCATATTGAAAGACGACATCGAACAATTGGGCAAGTGCGGCGAAGTGGTCAGCGTCAAAGACGGTTTCGCCCGGAACTACCTGATCCCGCGCAACATGGCGATTCCCGCCACCGACGGCAATCTGCGGTCGATCGGCGTGGTCAATACGCAAAAGCGCCTGCGCGACAACAAGCGTCTGCGCGACGCCGAGAAGCTGCGCAATGCGCTCGAGAAAGTCTCCTGCACCGCCGAAGTACAGGTGGGAGAGGAAGACCGGGTGTTTGGCTCGGTCACGGCCGCTCAGATTGCCGAATTGCTCGAACAGCAGGGATTCGTGGTCGACCGCCGCGACATCCAGCTCGATGAGCCGATCAAGGCATTGGGCGTGTATACCGTGGGCATCAAGCTCGAGCGCGACGTGATCGCCAAATTGAAAGTCTGGGTCGTGAAGAAGACCGAATAGGCGGTTCTGCCATGATGGTCAAAGCCAAGATCAACGGTCTGGCGCTGGATGTCACCTCCAACTCGCCGGTCGTTGTTCTCGCCCCCGAGGAGGGGGATCTGGTACTCCCGATCTGGATCGGCCATTTCGAGGCGTGGGCCATCGCAATGGAACTGTCGGGCGTCACGTCCAAACGCCCGCTGACCCATGATCTTTTGTCCGGCATTATCACCCAACTCGGCGGCACGGTGGACAAAATCGAGGTCACCGAGCTCAAGGATCAGACATTCTTCGCCAAGATCCACGTCTCCTGTGACGGCAAGAAGCTTGAGATTGATGCGCGTCCATCCGACTCGATCGCGCTGGCGCTGAAGTCCAAGGCTCCGATTTTCGTGGATGACGCCTTGTTCCAGAAACGCCCCGAAGGCTCCGCCGAAAACCAGGAACCGTACGATCCCGAAGCGCTGAAAGAACGTCTCCGCAATCTCAATCCCGAAGATTTCGGTAAGTATTCGCTGTAGGGTGCGTGATTCACGCACCCGACGCCCACCCTCCCGGTACCGGTTGTTTCAACACGTGTATTTTCCGTACCTTCGTGCGGTTGCGCGTTGCGGTGTGGATATTGCAACGGACGGACTTTTGATGCGCAATCGTGAAGGGAGACATTGTGACTGATCCGGCATCTCGTTCGCCCTATGCCCTGCGCGTGGTCATTGATGGCAAGGAACGGATGGTGACGCACGAAGAGCTGGCGCTCTCCAACAATCTGGCGCAAGAAGCGCTGGTGCGTCTGCTCGTGAAAAAGAAGCTGATTGATCCCAAGGAATTGCTCGAGGAAATCAATGCCGTGAAGACCGAGCGCTACCGTGTCGAGCCGCCGCCAGCGAGCAAACCGGGCGCCTGATACGGGAGTTGGACACAACTCGCGCAATCAAATGACGAATCAGACGACAGAATCGCAAACGGGATCGGGCGGGAAGCGGTTGTGGATTGTCGTTGCGGCGTTGGTGGTCTTTCCGGTTGGGTTGACGTTGCTCTATGGCCCCTTCTTCGGGCTTCTGGCTGTGATCATACTCGGCGGGTCGATGGCGCCGTATTTTCTCCCCACCGACTACACTTTTTACGCCGGCGGAGTCGAATCGCGGTTCATCGGCGTGAACCGCCGCTTCACATGGGAGCAATTCCGCAGCTTCTACCGTGATCGCAACGGCGTTCTGCTCTCCCCTTTTCCGCAGCCGTCACGCCTGGAAAATTTCCGCGGTATCTACCTGCGCTTCGGAACCAGCGCGGAGGAAGTCATGCGGATCGTTGCGGAGCGTGTGAAGCGTCCGGCAGACAGCCCGGCGACCGGGAGTGCGGGCACATGAGCTTTCGTCGCTGGTTTGAGTCTCGCCCGGCGGCGCTGTCGACCGAGGAGCCGCTGACCGAGGTCGAAGCGGGGATCATCGAGAAGATCGCCGCCAAGGTGGTATCGCTCAAGATGACCGTGCCGGCGATTCTATTCCTCGAGTCGGTCAAGCCGCTCAATTTCATCGGCGCCCAGGCGCTGGTCTTCTTCGAGCCGTTCGTGCAGACGCTCTTCAACTTCAAGGAGTATGACACTTTTCGCCTGATGATGGAGCGCCGCGAGAATGTGGAACGGTTGTTGCTGAAGATCGAGGAACTCGACGCCAAGCTGCTCGCTGAAGAGAAAGCGACGCGCAAAGCCCGCCGCGAAGCCTCTCGTCAAAACCGGTGGAAGTGGTTTCGCAAGAGCGAGCGGCCACCAACGCCGGACAGCCAGCCGCCCCCGGGTACCAAGTGAGTCGAAATCGCCGCATTTGCCGCTGTTCAGAATTCTGGCCAAATCGTCAATAAGTGTTGATTTGCGGTGAAAGGCCCCTATATTGGCGCCCCGTCCGAGGAACTGTCCGCGGCTGTGTCTGAAGGAGGCATCGGTGATTGTTGCCAAAGAGATTTTTCTGACCAAAGGCGTTGGGCGCCACAAAGAGCGTCTGTCGAGTTTCGAGCTGGCTCTCCGCGACGCCGGGATCGCGCATTTCAATCTCGTCACCGTATCGTCGATCTTTCCACCGCACTGCAAACTGATCTCGCGTACGGCGGGACTCAAAAAGATGACACCGGGTCAGGTGGCGTTTGTGGTGATGAGCCGCAACGAGACCAATGAACCCTCGCGCCTGATTTCGGCCGCGGTCGGTCTGGCGATTCCCAAGGATTCCACCCAGGTGGGTTATCTGACCGAGCACCACGATTACGGCATGACCGAAAAGCGCGCCGGGGATTACTCGGAAGATTTGGGCGCCAGCATGCTCGCCACCTCTCTGGGACTGGAACTTGATCTCGACAAGAGCTGGGATGAGAACAAAGAAGAGTGGAAGATTTCCGGCAAGATCTACCGCACCTGCAACATCACCCAGTCGGCCGTCGGTGACAAGAACGGACTGTGGACGACCGTGGTGGCCGCTGCGGCGATGATTACCGAGTAATTCGACAACCTGCGACATTGAATTCAAGGGGCCGGGCGATCAGTCCGGCCTCTTTTCTTTTGGGAGTTGTACCGAGCACCTTGCTCGAAATGACACAAGGAAATTGACACGAGGGAGGGCAAGCCAATTACGACGTCGTTCCCGCGAACGCGGGAATCCAGGGACGCACCGGCGACTGGATTCCCGCTTTCGCGGGAAGGACGGAGAGGGTGCCCCACCCGATAGGGCCGTGTTGAAAAAGGCCGGACAAGAGTGTCCGGCCTACCAATTTGTAGCGATATGGGTAGGCCGGACACTCCTGTCCGGCCTCTCGAATTCACGACTGGGATGGTTCTTCAACACACCCGAAGGGTGGGTTCATATCTGAAGACCTGCCCGGATTCGATTAGTGTGTGGTTTCGAAGTCATTTCCCCGATTGTCGCGGCTCTGCGATTTCGTTTGTGAGCAGCGCGAACGAAAAGTCCCACCCTTCGGGTGAGGCGCCACGCCGATTCGATTTTAGGTTGGTGGACGGTGGGAGGGCGAGACTCCTGCCGAGCCATGCTTCCGCGCGGAATCATGGCGCGGCAGGAGTCTCGCCCTCCCACTCGGATCATGTTGCATTGCTGCTGCTTGGAGGTCCTCCGCAACCTCATGATCTTGAAATACGTAAGTACTGAGGAGCCAAGTTCAATTGCGGTGAGGGCAACTGTGCGGGAGCGCTCCGGAACCACCTGTCGCTTGTCGCTTGTTCAATTGCCATGGACGTTGTCATTCCGTATCCTGAATGCCAGAGGATCGACCTGATGATCGGCCGGACATTCCTACATTATCGCATCGACAAGCAACTGGCCGCGGGTGGCATGGGAGAGGTCTATCTCGCCACCGACACAAAGTTGGATCGCCGGGTGGCGCTCAAGCTCCTGCCCGAGACTGTATCGGCGAACCCCGATGCCCGCGAACGGCTGATTCGTGAGGCCAAAGCGGCATCGAAATTGAATCACCCCAACATCCTGACTATTTATGCGGAGGAAGAAGCCGACGGCCAGGACTTGATCGTCATGGAGTATGTACCGGGAGTGACGCTCAAGGAGCTGATCGAACGGGGTGAGGTGGGTCTCAGCGATGCGATCGAAATCGCCCTGCAGGTCGCTGAGGGGCTGCGCGCCGCCCACGAGGGCGACGTCATTCATCGCGACATCAAGCCTGGCAATATCGTGCTCACCCCCGAAGGCCGAGTCAAGATCATGGACTTCGGGCTGGCCACCTGGCGGGGAACTAAGGAGTTGCGAGACGAGAGCACGGTGTCCGGAACAATTGCCTACGCCTCCCCCGAGCAGGTTCAGGCGCACGATCTCGACCCCCGGACCGACATCTGGTCTTTTGGTGTGCTGCTCTACGAGATGCTCGCGGGGCACCGGCCATTCGAGGAGGAGCATTTCACCGCGCTGGTGTATGCCATTGTCCGGGAGACTCCGCCGCCACTGGGGCATTTTCGTGCGAATATCCCGGCGGAACTCCAGCAGGTGACCGACCGGTGTCTGGCCAAGAGCCCTGACGGTCGTTACCAGACCGCCGTGGATTTGATCGCTGATCTGAAGCGGGCGCGCAAGGCGCTCGAATCCTCCGGGATCGCCGCGGCAACCTTGCCAAGTGAACGGCGCCCATCGATCGCGGTCCTGCCCTTTGCCAATCTGAGCGCCGATCCTGAACAGGAGTATTTCTGCGAGGGTGTTGCCGAAGATATCATCAACGCGCTGACACGCGTTCAAGGATTGCACGTGGCATCGCGAACCTCGGCATTCGCCTTCAAAGGGCATGCCGAGGATATCCGCAGCATCGGGCAGAAGTTGAATGTCGAGACGCTTCTGGAAGGAAGCGTACGCAAGGCCGGCAATAAAATCCGCATCTCCGCGCAGTTGATCAATGTCTCCGATGGATACCATCTCTGGTCCGACCGATTTGATCGCGACATGGAAGACGTCTTCACGATCCAGGACGAAATTGCCGCCAGCATCACGCGGGCGTTGCAGGTGATTCTGAGCGAGGACGAGAAGCGGGCGATTGCGCGGGTCCCCACGGCCGACGTCCGCGCGTACGATTATTATCTGCGTGGCCGCCAGTTCTTCCATCAGCGCCGCCGCAAGAGCCTGCTGTTTGCGCGTCAGATGTTCGAGCGGGCCATCGAACTCGACCACCAGTACGCCCTGGCGTACGCGGGCGTGGCCGACAGCTGTTCGTTCCTGGTGCATCTGTATCCGAGACACGGCTACGCCACTGACGAGACGATCACGCATGCTGATGAGGCGAGCCGCAAGGCGCTGGAACTCGATCCCACGTCCGCCGAGGCGCATGCCGCCCGTGGATTCGCGCTGTGGCTGTTGAACCGTCACGACGAATCTCACCGCGAGTTCGAAATCGCCATCCAGATTGATCCATCGCAGTTCGACGCCCATTACTTCTACGGACGCGCCTGTTTCCAGCAGGGACGGCTGGCCGAAGCGGCGCATCTGTTCGAAGCCGCCTGTGGTGTGCAAGAGAATCACGAGGCCCGCTACTTCGCCGCGCAAACTTACACTGCGCTCGGCCGGCCGGCGCTGGCGGAGCGGTCATACCAACTGGCCAGTGTCGCGGTGGAGAAGCATCTGGAAATGAATCCCGACGATGCGCGGGCGGTGACCATGGGCGCGGTCTCCCTATGCCGGCTCGGACAGCAGGCCAAGGGACTCGAATGGGCGGAACGGGCGCTGGCCATCGACGCTGATGACGCCGGTGTCCGGTACAATGTCGCCTGCCTGTATGCCCTTGAAGGTGAGAAGGAACGCGCCTTCGGCGCGCTGGAAAGCGCGATCAAGGCAGGGTTCGCAAATGTCCATTGGATCGAAAACGATCCCGATCTCGCGTCGCTGCGGGATGATCCGCGACTGCAGGAACTCCTCGACAAATTGACCACTCCAGATTAACCCACGTTGCGTTTGATCTGACGATTCAAAGCCCCGGAGGGGCGACAGATAGTAGCCCGCGGCGTAAGCCGCGGGATTTTGGGCAATTTGCACCAGAGCCCCGCAGGGGCGAAAGAACATGGCGCAAGCCTACGCGAACCTCCGTTATCATTTCATATTCGGCGTCAATGTCAAAGGCACCGCGGATCACTTGCTTATCCTCACGTCCCAGACGTCAACGGCGGCTATCGCTGAAATCATGCGGATTGTGTAATGGAATCTATCTCGGTGGATCAGCGAACTGGCGATCATGCGCGGACGATTCGAATGGCAGTCGGGCTACGGAGCGTTCACGGTCAGTCATTCGAATGTCGAAGCGGTCAAGAAATGTGTCGCCGGTCAGGCAGAACATCCACGCTGGATGACGTTTGCCGAGGCGTTTGTAATGTTCTTGAAGAGACCTGGCGTCGAGTACGACGAGTGGCATATGGGAAATTGAGGTATGGCTCCTTCGTCCCTCCAGGGCTGGGTTTCATTTCACTTTCGTGAACCCGCGGCTGGCCAGCGTGTTGAAGAAGCCCTCCGAACGGCGGCGACAGTTGTGCAAGGGGGAGGTTGCTTCGGCGCAAAGAGCCGCGCCTCGCAACGACAACACAGTGGTCGTTGGCAACGCAAAGGCACTGTTGTCGTTGCGAGGAACGTCTCCGCCGAAGGCGGAGGTAGCGACGAAGCAACCTCCCCCTTACGCAACTGCCGCAATCTCGAGGACAAGTTTTTCAGCAGGCCCTGGCGCCGTGGGCTACTCTCTATCGCCCCTCCGGGGCTCCGTACCCAGGATCCATATGCCCAGTCACACGTGGTTGCGACCCAGGCCTTCGTCTGGGTTGAATTAGGACGCCCTTTCAGGGCTGAAGAACGACACGCCAGATTCCGGTTCTGACATGAGTGTTCAACGTACCGAGCGCACCAACAAGCATCTGCGGATGGCCCTGAAGCCGGTGGCCATCGATGGTCAGATGACCGTGTCCAATTTGATTGACCAGTGCATGGTTTCGTTCAACGCGCGGCAGCTCCGCGCGGCCTGCCGGTTATACGCCGAGGTTCTGGCGCAGAACAACACCCGGATCGGCCTCAGTCTGTCCGGCGCGCTAATCCCGGCGGGACTGGGCGGATCGTGCCTGGCGCCGATGCTGCGGCTGGGTTTCGTCGACTGGATCGTCTCCACCGGCGCGAACTTGTATCACGACATTCAGATGGCGCTGGGGTTTGAGATGCACGCCGGCGCGGCGTTCACCGATGACACCATGCTGCGCGACGACGGCGTTGTGCGCATTCATGATCTGTATTTCGATGCGCAAGCGCTGTTCGACACCGACAAATTCATCCGTGACACATTGCGCACGCTGGTCACCGAAGGGAAGCTGAAAGGCACAGTGTCCTCGGCAGACATCCATCGCGCGCTGGGCAATCAGCTTCTGCGGCTTTACCCGCGCGCCGCGGTTCACAGTGTGGTGGCCACAGCGGCGTCACTCGGAGTGCCATTGCACACATCGGCATCCGGCGATTCGGGTATCGGAATGAACATTGCGAAATTGTGCCTTGAAGGGGTCGATCTGCGCATCGATCCCAGCCTCGATGTCAACGAAACGGCGTCGTATGTCTACGCGGCAAAACGCGAAGGCGGCAAGAGCGCGGTGGTGATATTGGGCGGTGGCAGCCCGAAGAACTTTGTCCTGCAGACCGAGCCCCACATTCAGGAAGTGCTGGGGCTGGAGGAAGCCGGGCACGATTACTTCATGCAGTTCACGGATGCGCGCGTCGACACCGGCGGCTTGAGCGGCGCCACTCCCTCCGAGGCGGTCAGTTGGGGCAAGATCGATCCCTCGCAACTGCCTCATGCCATCGTCTGTTACGGTGATTGCACGGTTTATCTGCCGCTTCTGGCGCGCTACGCATTCGAGCAGGTCGGCCATCGTCCGCTGCAGAAACTCTTGGAGCGGCGCGCCGAGTTCATGGCGATGCTGAAGTAGGGTGGGCTTTGCCCACCACGTCACGGGGTAGGAAACCGCGTGATCGTCCATGAATAATCGTACTCTCACATTGCGGACAAGGGGCTTTTAGCCCCTTGCACGTTCGTGAAGCCGAGGTACCATGAATCATCCATCCCCTTCCGAATCCCACGCCCCGCGCGGCAACAACTTCCTCGGACTCCCGCCGGAAGATGCCGAATACGACAAGGCGCGCGTGGTCGTCGTCCCTGTTGCCTATGATGCGACGACATCGTATCGCTCGGGAACAAAGTATGGCCCGGCGGCGATCATCGCAGCCTCACGCGAGGTCGAGACCTACGATCCCACCACGAGATCTGAGATCGGGGACATCGGTATAGCCACCGTCGATGAAATCGAAGCCGAGGTTGATGGCCCCGGCGTGATGATCGACACAGTCGAGCGGGAGACTGCCCGGCATCTTGCCAATGGGAAATACTGCGTGATGCTCGGTGGTGAGCACTCGATTACTACCGGAGCGGTGCGGGCGCACAAAGCGAAGTACGCCAATCTCAGCGTGCTGCAAATCGACGCCCACGCCGACATGCGCGAGTCGTACCAGGGGTCCAAGTTCTCGCACGCATCAGCGATGCGCCGGGTGCGCGAAATCTGCCCTGTGGTTTCGGTCGGCATTCGCAATGCGTCGGCCGATTGCCATGCCACGATTGAACGCGGCAAGCTGCCGGTCTTCTGGGCCGACCAGTGTGTGGGGCGCACCGACTGGTACGACGCAGCCATCGCCGCGCTGTCGCCGCTGGTTTACATCACCGTCGATCTCGACGGTCTCGATCCTTCGATCATGCCCGCGGTCGGCACCCCGGAGCCGGGCGGCCTGCTCTGGCAGGAAACACTCGCCTTCCTGCGCGCGGTCGCATCAAAGCGCAAAGTGGTCGGCTTCGACGTAGTCGAACTCTGTCCGATCCCCGGATTGCATCACCCAGACTTCTTGGCAGCCAAGCTGGTGGCGGAGATGATCAGGATGGTCAGTCACTGAGAAGAGGCTGTCTTCTGAAGACACGGTGCTATGTGGTCGCTCCAAGAAAGATCTTGGATGGAAACGTGTTCGATAGATCTCAAGACGCCCTCCGTCCCGAGCACTTTGTACCATCGCCTCATCCACGGATCCATCTTGGCGGTGAGCTCATCTACACCCCTGTGTGCCAAGACGACAAGACGGCCGTCAGGGTTACCCGATGCCCAATCCACCAGCAACAGATTGACCCCTACGTCACGAAAGCCGTAGCCGCATACCAGGAGCCGAGGCGTGCCCATGATTTCCCTGCGTGCATGCCAGAATACTTCGCCGAAGACCCCAGATGTGTAGCGTTCAGTCTTGTTATAAGACCCCACCAATAGGACGGAACGATCGTTCACTTCCCAGTGATCGGAACTGCTGTTCCCTCCAAGAAGCACCGATTCCTCGAGCGACTCGAGCGTACCTCTAGCTAGGAGACTAGATATCTTCTGATGTTCCCTGTGGATTACCCAGTGCCAGTCCAATGAACCGTGCAGCTTTAAGAGTCTCACCGACGCCTGCTCCTGATTCAGTTGTTCTGGGCACCAACGGGAGAACTTGTTCCCGTCGGTGGGCACCGTAAACCCATCCTCCACTTGTTGTGATATGTTGGCCAGGTACTGCTCCAACAGCGTGTCATGATTGGTGGTGAGGACACTTACATTGGTGGGACCTACTGCCCGGGTCAATTCGGATACGAACCGTAGATGAGTCGGAGCCGGAGTCTCCACGGTGAGTTCATTGGACACGAG
>JACRMA010000031.1:10938-22583 GCA_016235085.1 Candidatus Zixiibacteriota bacterium | reverse complement strand
TCTATTAGGCAGTGCTCGGAAGTCCCCAGAATGTCGCCCAATTGCTGCAGTATGTCGGGATGGGCACCAAGGCTATCGAGAACAACATTCCGCATTACTGCAGCAAGCGGGTCAAATGCGCGATGGGATTCGAGGCGCCATAAGCGATCCAAGGCGAATGCCAGGTCTTCATAATTTATCAGTTGTGCTTGATCGCTGAAAGAACCACGCGCCTGAGTGATTACATCCAGTACGGTATTCACGACAGTTCGGATGTTCCGCTGCTCTTGGACTTCATCGACTCTGAAAAGTTCGGGCATCCAACCCAACGGGCGACGCTCATCGGGCCCACACAATTCGAAGAGCATGTCGTCTCCGCGACGAAAATCGCCAAGAGGCAGAATTCGCTTGGTGATATCGTCTGTCATTGGAATCTTGGCCGGCGCCGAGATCCCCGACCCAAACAGGCATACAATCCGGTCTTTCTTCACTTGGGTCATATAAGAATGTCAGCTGAACGTCCCTGATCGATCAATCACTTTTCGCTCCCCCCATTTGCCTTTCGCCCCCGCTTCCGATATCTTCCCATAGAATCCCACCCCCGCCCTCGGGCCGGGGGCGGGGTTTTTGTGCTGTTTACCGGTTGGGGAGGTTGCGATGGCTGAATGGTGGAAAGGGTTTTTCGACGCCGATTACCTCGCGGATTACAACAGTTCCGACATGAAGGCGGCGCCCAGGGAAGCGAGCTTTGTACGCAAGACCCTGCGGCTGCGGCGCGGACAACGGGTTCTCGATGAGTGCTGTGGATACGGCCGGCATGCGATCTTGCTGGCGCAGTCGGGGCTTGTAGTCACCGGCTTTGACCGGAACCGCTTCTTCCTGAACAAGGCACGGCGCGATGCCGCCAAGGCCGGAGTCAAGCTGACTTGGGTGGAAGGCGATGTTCGCGCGATGTCATTCGAGCCGGTCTTCGATGCGGCCATCAACATGTTCACCGCCATCGGCTATTTCGAAAGCGACGAGGAGAATTACCAGGTCGTGGCGCGCGCGGTGGCGGCACTCAAACCGGGCGGGCAGTTCTTTCTGGACACGATCAATCGCGACATGATCGTCCGAAACTTCGAGCGGACGTCATGGAAGGAAATCGCCGGCGGCGTCTCCATGGAAACGCGCACCGCCGACTGGGTCCATAGCCGTCTCAATGTCAAGAAGACGATGATCTTCTCCAGCGGCCGCCGCCGACGCATCGCGTTTTCGCTGCGAGTCTACTCGATCGCTGAGATGATCGGCATGTTCGAGCGCGCAGGGCTTGCGGTCACGCACACGTTCGGCAATTTCAACGGGAAAGAATTCACGCTCGACTCGCCTCGGATCATTGTGGTCGGACGTAAAGCCAAGAAGCGCAGATGAAACAGGAATTCCCCCGCCTCCGGCAACGCCCTCACCCCAACCCTCCCGCACGCGGGAGAGGGGGCAGCCTGCCGTGAAACAGGAGAGGCTGTGACAACCGAGTCTTTCTCCCCTCTCCCGTTTTCGGGTGAGAGGCCGGGGGTGAGGGCGCTCCCGCGCGCTGGGGTGATACAATGACCACCATCTCCCCGCCCCGCACCGCCCGTAGCGCGCATCCCCTCGACCCGGTCTTCCGCGCGGTTGACCGCCTGCCGGCGTTTCGCCGGTTGTGCGATGAACTCGCATCGCCGGAGGCACGTGATCTGCAACTGGCTGGGATGGCGGGATCGGTGGCGCCCAGCCTGCTGGCACAGGCATACTTGAAGTCCCCTCGTCCCACACTGGTGGTGACGATCAGCCCCGATACTGCATCGTGGTGGCATGACGACCTTTTGCATCTGTTGGGTGAGAAGCATGTCACGCGGTTTCACGCGTGGGAGATTCTTCCCTATGAATTCCGCACCCCCGGTCCCGAGTCGACCGGACGGCGATTGGAAACATTGTGGCGGATGCTCGACGAGCAGCCCCCGATTGTCGTCACCCATCTGCGTGCGGCGCTCGAACCGACGATATCGGCCGACGAACTCTTGGTCAGTGCGCTGTCACTGACGGTGGGCCAGGACATTTTGATCGACGACCTGATCGCGCGATTGATCGAGCTGGGTTACAAACGGCAACCGTTGGTCGAGGAAGTCGGGACATATTCGCGCCGCGGCGGCATTGTCGACGTCTTCACTTACACCCAATCCGAACCTCTGCGCATCGAGTTTTTCGGCGATACGATCGAATCGATTCGGACGTTCTCCGTCTCGTCGCAACGGTCATCCGGCAAGCGCGAGCAGTGCACAGTACTCCCCAGCCGCGAGGTCTTTGCCTCGGGCGAGAAATACGAGTCGGGCTGGAAGTCTTGCGATCTGGACGAGGCCTGGCGCGAACGGGTCGAAGGCGATCCGTCGCGGCCGGGCCTGGAATGGCTGGCAGACCGGCTGGGCCAGAAGCGCGCGCGCGTTTTCGATTACTGCGGTGACCGCGCCGTCTGGTGGTTGGATGACCCCGACCTAATGCAAGCCGAGTTCGACAAGCTCGCCGTCGAAGCCAGACGATTCTATGAGCGCACGGCGCGCCATCTGCCCGATCCGCCGCCACCGGAAGAAATCTGGGGAACCGACAACACTTGGAAGAACACGTCCGCCAAACGGACACGCGTCTGGATGCGCACGTTTCGATCCAGCGATCCGGCTGTCATCGACTGCGGCGCGACCGCTCCTCCCGCCTTTGCGGGCAGTATCGACCATCTCACCGGAGAATTGTTCGAATTCGCCAAACGGGAATTCGACGCCGTCATTGCCTGCGACAACGAGGGGCAGCGCCGCCGGATGGCCGAGATGCTGGAGGAACGGCATCCCTCGGTCAATTTGATCTACCCGGCTCTTCATGGCGGGTTCGTCCTGCCCGATGTGCATTTCTGCCTTCTGACCGAACATGAGATCTTCAACCGCCACAAAGTCCGCTATCGCCGCCGTCGCTTCCAGGAAGGACTGGCACTCTCCAGCTACACACAGCTGCGCAAAGGCGATTTCGTAGTTCACGTGGATTACGGCGTCGCACGTTTCCGCGGACTCGAGTCCATTGAGGTCGAAGCCAAGCGACGGGACTGCCTGATGCTGCTGTATCAGGGCGACGACAAGCTCTATGTCCCGATCGAGGAATTCGACAGAGTCCACAAGTTCACTGGCAAGGAAGGCAATCCAGCGCTGTCCAAGCTGGGTGGAACCACGTGGGAGAAGGCCAAGAGTCGCGCCAAGCAGGCGCTTTTGGATATGGCCGAGGAATTGGTCGCCCTCTACGCCGAACGGAAATCGCAACCGGGGATCGCCTTCGCTCCGGATGGTGAGTGGATGCGGCAGATGGAATCCTCGTTCATCTATGAGGAAACCCCCGATCAGGCCGAAGCGATTAAGCTGGTGAAGAAAGACATGTGCGATCCATCGCCGATGGATCGCCTGATTTGCGGCGACGTCGGCTACGGCAAAACCGAAGTCGCGATCCGCGCCGCGTTCAAAGCGGTCTGCGATCACCGGCAGGTTGCCGTGCTGGTGCCGACCACAATTCTGGCACAGCAGCATCTGACAACATTCCGCGAACGGCTGTCCGAGTTTCCCGTGCGTATCGAGACGCTGTCGCGCTTCCGCACGCCGAAAGAGCAGAAACGGGTTGCGGGGGAACTCAAAACCGGCGCGGTCGATATCGTGATCGGCACGCACCGGATGCTGCAGAAAGACATCGCCTTCGCCAATCTCGGCCTTCTCGTTGTGGACGAAGAGCAGCGATTCGGCGTGGCGCACAAAGAAAAGTTGCGCCAAATGCAGCGTCAGGTTGACACCCTGTGGCTGACCGCCACGCCGATCCCGCGAACCTTGCAGATGTCGCTGCTCGGCGCCCGCGATCTTTCAATGATCAACACGTCCCCGCGCGACCGTCTGCCGGTCCAGACCGAAGTGCGCGAGTTCGGGCCGGAGGTGATCTCCGAAGCGATCATGCGCGAGATGGATCGTGGCGGACAAATCTATTTCGTCCACAACCGCATCCACTCGATCGATGCCATGGCGGACTTCCTTCAGCGCCAGTTGCCACTCGTGAAGATCGGTGTGGCGCATGGCCAGATGCCAGAGCGTGAACTCGAATCGGTGATGGTGCGATTCTACCACCACGAATTCGACCTGCTGCTTTCGACGGCGATTATCGAATCCGGCCTCGATCTGCCCTCGGTCAATACGATCATCCTTCATCGGGCGGATCGATTCGGCCTGGCGCAGTTGTACCAATTGCGCGGGCGCGTCGGACGATCCGCTCGTCAGGCCTATGCGTATCTGCTCACCCCGCCATTCTCGACGCTCACTCCTGAGGCCAATGCGCGACTGAAGGCCATCGAGGAGCACACGGCGCTGGGTTCCGGATTCCATCTGGCGATGCGTGACATGGAAATTCGTGGCGCAGGGAATCTTCTGGGACGCCAGCAGCACGGCTTCATCGAAGAAATCGGGTTCGACTTGTACTGCAGCCTGCTCGAAGAGGCGATGGCTCAGACTCGCGGAGTCGCCGCACCGAGCGCCGGGCGGCCGGCTCCGCAAATTGAGGTCGAGGGCGAGAAGTTCATCCCGGATGAATACATCACTGACAGCCAACAGCGTTTCGAAGTGTACAAACGTCTTGCCGAAGTGCGGGATCAGGCCGGTGTCGATGATCTGCTGCTGGAGATTACCGACCGATTTGGCAGCCCGCCGCTCCAGGTGCGTACTCTGCTTGACCTGGCGCGCGCCAAAGTTTGGTCACAGATGGCAGGCGTGGTTCGGGCCATCGGACGTGGACAGCAGTGGAGTGCCTTTTTCGACAAGAACGCCGTTGTCGACCGGCAACAGATCGGGCGCTGGCGGGAGAAGCTCGGCAAATCAGCCAGTTTCGTCTCGGGACCACCGTTGCGTGTCGATGTGCGTCCCAAGCCGGGTGCTCCGGTGGACCTGGCAGGCTTGCTGAGGTTGCTGGAGATCCTCGCGTCGTGATTGATCCCGAGTCATGGGGGGATTTGACGATCCACTGTCCGATTCCCGACGATGGAGAACCTTTGACCCGGCCCGGAAATTGTGCTATATTAACGGCTTATGTCGGTCGCATTGCACCGCGAGCCTAAGTTGATTGGAGTGGAGATGAGTTGGAATCGAATCAATTTCGCCACACGAATGGCTGCCGGCCTGTCCTTAATGGCGCTGGCCGTTATCGCTCTGGCCATACCGGGATGTTCGAAGAAAACCGGCAGCGACGACTCTGGTCCCGTCGTTGCCACAGTCGGTGAACGCGCGATCAAACTGCGCGAGGTCACCGACCCGATCATCGCTTCCAGCGTCAACTACGATACCCCCGAAGCCGAGCTTGCGGCGCGCCGCAAGCAACTCGACAAGCTGATCCAGGAGAAGTTCCTGGTCATCGGGGCCTACGCACACGCGCTTGATGCGGACATCGGGATCGTGGAACTCATCGACCGTGAAAAGGACAAGTTCCTGCTCGATGAACTCTATCGGACGCAGGTTCTGGCCAAAGTCAGCGTACCGGAAAGCGACGTGAAGGCATGGTTCGAGCATTTCTTCGACCGGGTCCGGCCGAAGCACATCGTCGTCGAGTCGAAGGCATTGGCCGATTCGATCATGGATCAGCTAAAGAAGGGCGCGGACTTCGGCGATCTGGCGGAAAAATACTCGATCGACAAGTCAAGAGCGACTTTGGCTGGCACATCATCCAGTGCGTCTCCCGCAGCGAAATGCAGCGCGTTCCGTACGATTCGGTCAAGACGGCGATCGAAAACCGCATGAAGCAGAAACTGGTCAGCAAGGCCCGCAACGATCAGGTCGACGGTCTGCGCGCCCAATCCAACATCCAGTTCCGCCAGGACGTCCTGACCAAGTTGCGCTCGATGCTCCAGAGCATCATGGACACACTGAAAATGGCGCCGGGAATGTTCCCCAATCTGCCGATTACCGACTTCCCCGATTCCGGCAAGTCGACGATCCTGGCCACTTACGGACAGAAGGGTGAAGTAACCATCTATCAGGTCCTGGGGTCGTACAACTTGTCACCGATTGACAGCCGGCCGGACTTTCGCGTCGATGAACAAGTGCATGAAATGGTCTTCCAGATGGGGTTATACGACCTGCTGCGGGATCAGGCCATTGGCTTGAAGCTGGATCAAACCCCGATCTACCGGGAGCGCCTGCGCGAGTTCCAGGAAAGCATGATGGCCGACAAGATGAAGCCGCCAGCTACCACGTGCTGGAAGTCCTCGTGCGGGACGAAGCCTCGGCAATCCGTGTCATCCGCGAGGCTCAGGCCGGCACACCGTTTGCAGACCTGGCCAAGAAGTACACAGTCCGTACGGGATACAAAGACAACGGCGGCGACTTGGGCTGGGTGTCCAATAACCGATTCCCTGAAATCGCGGCGACCGCCGCCACGTTGAAGGTGGCAGAAGTCGGTGGGCCGGTACCTGGCGTGAATCAGTTCTCGGCCATCAAGGTCCTCGAAACCAAGCCGGCCGTACCGAGAGTCTTCGATGACCTCAAGCGCGACATCTTCGGGAGATTACAGCAGCAGCGCGGTGATTCGATCATGCAGGCGTATGCCGATTCGATGAAGACGTCGTATCCGGTCGTCATCCACGAGGATGTGTTGAAACAGAATCTGGGCATGCTCGCAGCGCCCGGGACTGCCCGGAAGTAGGAAATCGTCAGGCGGATGCACAGGCTGGCGGGTATCACCACTGCCGGCAGGCCATGCGATGAACCAGTCGAGGCGGCAGGAGAAATGACGAAGCACTCGTTTACATGCAAAGCTCAATATCGACCCGTCTTGACGATGGGTGTGATGGTGCTGGTTGGAATCCTGGGGATTTCGGTAATTACTCTCCGATCGGCACGGGCAGCGGAGGTCATTGACGAGCCCCTGGCGGTAATCGCCGACCGTGTCATCCTGCGCTCCGAATGGCAGACCCAGGTTTCGCTCTTCGCGATGCAATCCAAGCGCGATGCGAACGAGCCGCGCTTTCGCGATTCGATGGGGCCGCTCATACTGGAGCGAATGATCAACGATGAGTTGATCTTGATCCAGGCGCAGCGCGACACGACAATCTCGGTCAAGCCCGAAGAAATCGACCAGGCGTTGGTTGATCATATTCAGAGCCTGAAGGGCCAGTTTGCCGACGAAGACGAATTCCAGAAAGAACTGACGCGCGAAGGACTCACCGAACGGGATCTGCGCGTGCGTTACCGCCGTGAGGTACGCAACCAGTTGATGAAGCAGAAGCTGGTTCAGCGCAAGCTGGGCGATGTGTCGGTTTCCAATGGCGAAGTTCGTGATTTCTACCGGCAGTTCAAGGATTCATTGCCGGTGCAACCCGAGGGCGCCAAGCTGGCCCACATACTGCTGCCCATCGAACCGTCAGAGACGACATCCGACTCGGCCAAGGCCAGGATTACCCGGATCCTCAAGCAAATCACCGACGGCATGGACTTCTCGGTGGCGGCCAAGCAATACTCCGAGGATCCGTCCGCCGACAAAGGCGGCGATATCGGGTGGATGGGCAAAGGCGAAATGGTCCCGACTTTCGAGAGCGCTGCCTTCGCGCTCACGACCGGCCAGATTTCCGGCGTTGTGAAGACGCGCTATGGCTACCACCTGATACAGTGTGTGGAGAAGACCGGGGATCGGGTACACGTGAGGCACATCCTTTGCCCCCTGACCGCGACGGCGGCCGATTCCGCGTTGGTCATGGCCCGCGCTGATTCCATCGCCCAGGCCGCCCGGGCGGGCGCGGACTATTGCCAGCTCACATCGATCTACTCCCAGGACACAGAATCCCAGAAGAACTGCGGTGAATTGGGCTGGTATCCGGTGGAGGAGATGTTCCCGGAGTTCAAGGCCGGACTGGCGCAGGCGAAAGCAGGGGACATCGTCGGCCCCATTGCCACCAAGTTCGGGTTGCATGTTCTGCGGCTTCTGGAACGGCGCCCCGCCCATGCACTCAGCCTGACTCAGGATTGGGATGGAATCAAGGAAATGGCGCGGCGCGACAAGACGAACCGGGTCGTCGCCGACTGGATTAATGAAATCCGCAAAGACACCTACGTTGATATCCGACCGCTGTCGGGCCGCACAACAATCAAGCCTTGAGCCATTTGCAACGTATAAAGGCTGTGTTCATCCTCCAACACGGTAATCCTGATTCTGACTTGCCGCTGCCTGCCCGGACGAATTGTCCGATGTGGGAACGAGAGTTAACTGTGAGGGAGGGCGAGGCTCCTGCCGAGCCTTTCGACCGCTGGGAAGAAAAGCTCGGCAGGAGCCTCGCCCTCCCTACGACTGGAACCGCTGAATCTTGACGCCGACGAAGACACATAGCACTCTGCAACCGCCCGATCGCGCTATTCTAGTTGGTTTCGCGCCTCGCAACCATCCGCTGGCGGTGCTGCAAGAATCGATGGATGAACTCGCCCGTTTGGTTGATTCCGCCGGGGGAGTGGTCATCGGACGCGTAACTCAGCGCGCCGAACGACCCAGCGCCGCGTATGTTGTTGGGACCGGCAAGCTGAGTGAGGTCGACGCACTGGTTGCCGAAACCAAGGCCAACCTCGTCATCTTCGATGATGAACTCTCGCCATCGCAATTGCGCAATCTCGAAGAACGGCTCTCTGGTCGGCCAGTGGACGCACCTGTCCAAACAATGGGGCGGACTCGGCTCGAAGGGCCCCGGCGAAACACAGCTGGAGGTTGACCGGCGGATCGTGGGCCAGCGTATCCAGCGGCTCAAACGTGAGCTGACCAAGATTGACCGCGAGCGTGCTGTGCAACGTCACGGACGCGAGGGATTATTCAAGGTCGTGATGGTCGGATACACCAACGCCGGCAAATCGACGCTGTTCAATGCCCTCACGCGTGCCAAAGTCTGGGCGGCCGACCGGCTCTTCTGTACGCTTGACCCAACGGCCCGTGTCATGTCGTTCGAGGGCGGGCGCCACATCCTACTGACCGATACTATCGGATTCATTCGCAAATTGCCCGCCTCCCTGTTCGCCGCGTTCCGAGCTACGCTGAGCGAAGTCACTGATGCCGATCTGTTGCTCCATGTCCTCGATTACGCGAGCCCCGCTTGCCGGCACGAGGCGATGGAGGTGGACGACACCCTCGTACACATCAAGGCGGACCAGATTCCGCGATTGGTTGTGCTCAACAAACTCGATTTGCTCAACGGCCGCTCGATGGAACCATACCAGCCGTCCCACGCGGCCGGCGTCGTTGCTGTCTCCGCGCAAACCGGGCTCGGACTGGAACGTTTGGTCGCGGCCATCGCTGAACGCGCGGAGCAGTCGGGCCGTCCGGCGACTGTCCGCCGTGGCCGTACCGCGAGAGCGCGCGTGCATTGGGAGTAGACGGGCGCCCGCTCACAGTATCCTTCTTTCGAAATCCAGAGGTGAGTTTCTCCCTTGACTCCGCGTTAGGGGTATGACATACGTACGTATGACTTATCATACGAGCTGTATGACGACTCGCGTCGGGCGGCACTCAGGTCTTGAGTACAGAGGTCGTGGGTGAGTACCGATCTCAGACGTGCGTCATCGGGAAATCTTGGGCGATTCGCTTCGAGCGTGGGGGTGATTCTGTGTTTGTTCTTGCCCCCAGACTCCTTTGCATCGGATGCAGCAGCGCAGACTTTCAGGCGGAAACTGGACAGTGCTGCGGTTCTTCGCGAGTTCGACACGGAGGGAGGAAAACCCATCCAGTTTGTGGTCGCCAGTAACCGGGTCGGCCTGCTGTTATCGTACCCTGAGAGTACGACAGCCGTTGTTTATGATTTCGATGGGACTCGGCGGTTCAGATTTGTACTGCGCCGAACACTGAGAAACGAGGACCCGTCTGACACCATGCATTACGGCGGAATTGGTGCCATGGACCTTAGCGAGGACGGATCGACCGTTCTCCTAACTGTTGTTACTGGATCCGAGGCGTCCGAGACCGAGGTCTTCGATCTCAGTTGCAACAAACTGTTCACATCAGACGCACTGCTTGGTCTCGTGGTCTCACCTAGTGGCCGATATTTCTGCAACGCCTGCAATGAACTTGAACCTTTGCCTCTAGAACTGCTCGATCGGAGCGGAAAGAAGATCAAAGAGATCAGCACAGTGGAGAATCGGTGGGACTGCAAGTTCTGGAATGATACTCTGCTAATCGTTTCAGACCCCGATTCCTTACGCCTCGTTTACATCACAACCGACTTTCCCCAAATGGCCATACCGCTGAATTTCGAGCGTAACAAGTACTCACACACTCCTGCGATCGCCATCTCTCGAACCATGAATGCCGTGGCTGTGGCAGGGGAGTTTGACTTGCTGGTTCTCTCGCAAGACGGAATGGAAATGGGTCGTCATAGATTCGACGATTACTTGTGTGCCGCGCAGTTCGACGACAGCCTCCCACTCCTGGCACTTCAACTCGGTGATCGAATGCAGCACTACAGTTATTTCGCCACGACCTCAATCGGACGGGCGGACATTCTTAAGACTTCACCACGTTTGGACTTTCTAGGACGATGTTACGGACCCCTCAGCAAACCTGCGATTTGGCTCTCAGATGGACTGGTCTCCTACTGGGAAAGCAACAGCGCTCCGGTGCCCGCATTTGTTGTCCTCGGCGCCAACAATTTTTCGGAGACGCTCTTTCTGGCATTTGACGGCGCAGAAGGATTATCGACCTTGCCAATCGGCGTGCCCGGTTTCTACTATCGCGTGAATCGCGCAGGGCGTGAGGTTCGATACGTATGCGCGCTACCCTCTGGGGCGGTTAGACTCATTTCCGTCAGTCTCGATGAGCTCTCAACAGGCGGGCAAAAGTAGAATTCTCCCTCCTCTTCTCTGGCCGTCATTGCCACTTTCCCGAATTCCCCCTTGCAAAAACCCATCAGAATTGGTATAATGCTGTTGCACGGGCGGTGCAACGATGACACGGCGCAAACGATTGCAGAATGCGGAGAAGTTCCTGGTGATGGGTCACGATTTCCAGAATTCCGGGTTCTATCGGGATGCTGCCCATTACTACCGCAAATCGATCAAGATGTACCCGACGGCCGAGGCGTACACCTACCTCGCGTGGGTGCACTCGTTCACCGGCGACTTCACCCAGGCGGTGGAGTACTGCAAGGTGGCCATCTCGCTGGATCCGGATTTCGGCAACGCCTACAATGATATCGGCGCCTACCTGCTGGAACTCGGCGACGTCGATCAGGCGATCCCCTATCTCGCCCGGGCCGCCAAAGCACACCGCTACGACAAGCCGCACTTCGCGCACTACAATCTGGGACGGGCGTGGGAGCGCAAACGCGACTTCTCCCGGGCCATGACTGAGTACAAACTCGCGTTGGATCTGTCCCCCGAGTACGAGCCAGCCAAGATGTCGTATTTCAAGCTGGTTCGGCTGATGAACTAATCCCATCCGACAGTTCTTGTGCCGCCTCTGATGGCGTTTCTTGAAACGCCCGCGATCAGCGCGCTGTACGGTTTCGGCGCGTTGAGATTGCTTCGCTCCTCCCGCAACGACTTCTCACTGCCTCGTCGGGACAGAAATCCCCCCAGTCATTGACCGCTTATTGTGTTGATCGTCGTATTGAAAAACTCTGGAGT
>JACRMA010000031.1:0-10832 GCA_016235085.1 Candidatus Zixiibacteriota bacterium | reverse complement strand
ACGAGGGAGGGCGAGGCTCCTGCCGAGCCATGTTTCCGCGCGGAAACATGGCTCGGCAGGAGCCTCGCCCTCCCTCACCCGCAATTCCTGCTTGGCACCGGATTCCATCTGGCATACAATAACGCCATGGCTGCAACCAGAAAGAAAACCGGCAAAGCATCGTCACCCGTCGTTGATGTGATTTCCATCGGCGCCCACCCCGACGACGTCGAGGTCGGGACCGGTGGTGTCCTGTGCAAACTGCATGATTTGGGATACAAGACCGGCATCATCTACCTGACCGAAGGGGAAATGGGAACCGGCGGCAACCGTGCCATCCGCCGCCGCGAGGCCGACAACGCCGCCGCCATCATCGGCGCCCAGATCCTGAAACGATTCGACTGGGGTGACACCAAACTGACCGACGTCTACCAGTATCGCGTGCAGATCGCGCGATTGATCCGGCGTTACAAACCCCGCATCATCTTCGCCCCGCACTGGGACGGATTCACCGGACGCCGCCAGTCGCATCCGGATCATCTGGCGACCGGCCGCATCGTGATGAATGCCGCCAATCTGGCGTCACTGGTCAAACTGGGTGGTCTGCACGAGGTGCACCGGATCGGCGCGCTCTACCATTATTTCGCGCCATCGGGCGTCAACCCGTCGTTCGTCGTCGACATCACGCCGCAGTTTGACCGCTGGATCGCCGCGTTGTCGGCGCACAAGTCGCAGTTTCTGAATCCCAAGAAGTCACGCGATTACCTGTGGGCTTTGGAGACAATGGCGCGGTCATTCGGATCGCGCATCGGGGTCCGTTACGGACAGGGATTCGTCTCCGCCGAACCGTTGCGCATTGAAGACCCGATGAGCCTGGTGCAAAGCGATCAGATGCCCTGACCTTGCGGTTGGCGCTGCCCCTGGAGAATTGAGCCATGCGTGTGATCCGCTCTGCCTCAATGCGGCCACTGGCCGGAAAAAAGATTGCGGTCCTCGGCTTTGGTTCGCAAGGTCGCGCCCAGGCACTCAATCTCCGTGATGCGGGATTTGTGCCCGTCATCGGCCTGCCCGCAAGCAGCGTATCGCGCCGACGAGCCAAAGCCGATCGATTCACTGTCGTCCATCCTGCCGAGGCAGTCGCGAAATCGGATATCGTCTTTGTTCTGGCCCCAGACCATGTTCATGGAGTTCTGTTCGATGCCGAGATCGCGCCTCGATTGTGCGCCGGGCAGACGCTGGTTTTCGCGCACGCATCCTCGGTTCACTTTGGTGTGTTGCGCCCGCCGACTTTCGTTGACGTGATCCTGGTCGCACCGCTTGGTCCCGGCAAACGGTTGCGGGAACTGCGCGGACGCGCCGATGGCGTTCCCTGTTTCTGGGCGGTCGATCAAAATCCGTCTCGCGGTGCGCAACAAACGGCGTTGGCGCTGGCGCGGGCGATCGGTTGCCTTCCTGCAGGTGCGATCCAGACCACATTTGCCGGCGAGGCCGTGGGCGACTTGTTCGGCGAACAAGCCGTCTTATGCGGCGGTTTGGGCGAACTGCTCACAGCGGGCGTCGGTACGCTGGTGCGGCACGGCCTGAGCCCGCAAGCGGCCTACCTGGAGTGCGTGTATCAGATCGATCTGATTGTCGACTTGATCAAATCCGAAGGACTCGCGGGGATGTACGATTTGATCTCCCCCACGGCGGCGTACGGAGCAAAGGTGGCCGGCCCGAAGGTCATCGGGGCCGAATCGCACCGGGCAATGGAAAGGCTGTATGCGGACATCGCTTCCGGCAGATTCTTCAAGGAGTGGGTGAAGCGCAACAGTAAGCGGAAGACCCGTACGCGCCTCACGCCCGACGTGCCTTCAGCATTTGCGCGGGGTGAGAATGAGACACGCAAGCTGCTGGGATCGCGACGCACGAAAGGCTGATACTCTGTCTTTTCGCAAAGGCCACGCACTCGCCTGGGGCACGGCTCTATTCGTTGCCCTTGTTGTCGTCCTTTGTTCGCTTGATGCAAGTTCCGATCAACTCGATGCCAACCTCTACCCCTCGGTCTTCCGTAACGATTCGCTGAGGCAGATAGTCCGGCGGGGAATCGAACTGACGTTCAACGACCAGTTCACCGCGGCGGAATCGCTCTTCGCCAGGGTGGCGAACGAGTACCCGGTTTCTCCGATCGGGCCGCTGTTCGCCGCGGCGGCCGTGCATGCGCAAATGCTCGACGGTGAGTCGGCAATACGAAGCGATGAATTCTTCGCGTGGCTCAACCGCACCAAGGTACTCGCGGAACGCTGGCGCGACGCCGACCCCAAGAGCGGTGAACCGGAATTTGTCCTGGGCGCGGCGCTGGGGTATCAGGCGGTCTACGAGTCCCGCTGGGGTGGATGGTTTGCCGCACTCAAGCAGGGAATGCGATCCAAGAACCGCTTCGCCGACGCCTTGAAGAGAGATTCAACCCTGACCGATGCGCTGCTCGGGATCGGAAACTTCAACTACTGGAAATCGGCGAAGACCGATTTCATTAATTGGACCGGGATTATCGCCGACGATCGCACCAAGGGATTGGCGCAGCTCGCGAAAGCGGCCACCAGTGGAGTTCTCTGCCGGGCGCCGGCGCGTGTCTCGCTGGGCTGGGCGTTGATCAATGAGCGCCGGTACGCCGAAGCGTACGCCTGTGCGGAGACTTTGGCCATCGAATTCCCACAGGGGAAAGGGCCGTTGTGGATCGAGGCACTCGCAAAATTCGGCTTGTACGAGTGGGATCAATCGCGTCAGCTCTACGCTGATCTGGAACGGCCCCTGCTCGCCGAAGGTTCGGGGAATTATTTCAATCTGATCGACTGCGCCTATTTTTGTGCGCTCTGCAATTTCTACTCGGGCCGCTGGCGGCAGACGCTCGACGACTGCCACAAGGGCCTCGCCTATCCCGCACCGCCCGACATTCGCGACCGCCAGTCATCCAAACTCAAGAAGCTGCGTGAATTGCAGGAGAGCGTGAAGCAGAAAATCGGATCCGGCAATCCGTGAAAGCCGTAGACTGCGTGGGAGGGAGGGCGAGGCTCCTGCCGAGCCATGACTCCGCGCGGAGTCATGGCTCGGCAGGAGCCTCGCCCTCCCTCCCANNNGGAGTCATGGCTCGGCAGGAGCCTCGCCTCCCTACAACTGCCTATTCGTACCGCAACGCATCGATCGGATTCAACAGCGCGGCCTTGCGTGCCGGATAGAACCCGAAGAAAATCCCGATGCCAATTGAGAACCCAAACGCGAGCAGGATCGAGAACACCGAAATGATCGTCGGCCAGTTCACGATGCCGGTAATCACCCGCGAACCGACAATTCCAAGAATGATCCCCGTGGTTCCGCCCAGCAGGCTGAGCACCAGCGCTTCGATCAAAAACTGAGTCAGAATGTCGCGTGACCGCGCTCCCACCGACATGCGAATACCGATTTCCCGTGTCCGCTCGGTGACGGAGACCAGCATGATGTTCATGATCCCGATGCCGCCGACCAATAGCGAGACACCCGCGACCGAAGCCAACAGGTAGGTGAGGATGTCAGTGGTGGCGGTGGCGGCAGTGGCAAGATCGGCCTGATTGCGAATCGTAAAGTCATCCGCATCATAGGGGGCGATTTTATGCCGCATTCGGAGCAATTCTGTGATCTGGCTTTGCGCCGCCGCGATCCCCGAGGAACTGGTGGCCGAGACCAGAATCTGGCGGAGGTTGGGCCACCAGCTGAGCCGGCGCGCCACCGTGGTATAGGGGGCGAGGATGATGTCGTCCTGATCCTGCCCCATGGCGTTCTGTCCCTTCGCCTTCAGTACTCCGACAACCTTGAAGGGCACGCTGCGGATGCGGATCGTCTGGCCGACTGGGCTGGCATCGGGGAACAAGTTATCCGCGACTGTCTTGCCGAGCACACAAACTTTGGCGGCGGACCGGATGTCCTGATCGGTGTAGAATTCGCCGTACTCCACACTCCACTTTCTGATTTCCAGATAGTCGATACCGGTTCCCTCGACACCGGTCGCCCAGTTCTGGCTTCCGGCGATCACCTGCCCGCCACCTCTCGTTCCCGGAGAGACCAGGGCCACCGCCGGGCACTCTTTCTGGATCGCGAAAGCGTCATCCTCGCTGAGGGTGGTCATCGATCCGGCGCCCATGCGGATACCGCCCTGCTGCTGGCTGCCGGGCAGGACGATCAGTACGTTGGTGCCCAAGGCGTTGATCTGCTGTTCGACCGAGAACTTGGCGCCCTGGCCGATGGCCAGCATCACGATGACCGCACTGACCCCGATGATGATCCCGAGCATGGTGAGGAACGAGCGCATCTTGTTGCGTTTGAGCGCGCGAAACGCCGACAGGACGGTGTTAAGGACTTTCATGCGTCATCCTCATCTTCGTCTTCCAGAAGCGGCATCTGCTTGATCACCTCCGCGGCCGAACGCCGCGCCGTGACCTGTTTGTCCAACCGAACCTTGCCGTCGCGGAACACGATCTGACGCTTGGCGAATTCGGCGATATCGGATTCGTGTGTCACCAGGATGATCGTGATGCCGTTCTCGTTCAATTGCTGGAATACTTCCATGACCTCGACACTTGTTCGGCTATCGAGGTTTCCTGTCGGTTCATCCGCCAGCACGATCCGCGGCGCGTTGACCAGAGCGCGCGCGATCGCGACGCGTTGTTGCTGGCCGCCCGAAAGCTGGGAGGGATGATGGTGGGCGCGATCCGCGAGGCCGACCAGATTCAGGGCCTCACGGGCGCGCTGAACACGTTCCTTGTTGGTGGACGGTCCGTAGAGGAGTGGGAGCTCGACATTTTCAATAGCGGTCGTGCGGGAGAGCAGGTTGAACCCCTGAAAAACGAATCCGATCTTCCGGTTCCGGATTCGCGCCAGATCATTGCGGGACAATTGCCCGACGTCGATATCCTCGAGCCGGTACGTGCCGCGTGTGGGCTTGTCGAGACAGCCGAGGATATTCATAAAGGTCGATTTCCCTGACCCTGATGCCCCCATAATCGCGACGAACTCCCCCTGGGAAATCGAGAGCGTGACGCCGCGCAAGGCGTGGACCTCAACTTCTCCGAGAATGTACGTCTTGACCAGATGTTCGATCGTGATGAATTGGCCATTCGCGTTCCCGGAGGCAGTACCACCGGCCATCATCAATGCCCTCCGGGGAATCCGCCCATGCGCCCCTGTCCACCAGTGAGCGGGCTGCGTGTCTGAACCGCGTTGCCCGATGAGTTGATGATGCCTAAGACCAGTTGATCCCCGGGCTTGAGCGCCATGCTGGTCACTTCGGTGTACCGGCCATCGGTGATTCCCGTCATCACTGGCACCGCCCGCAGCTTCCCTTGAGCGTTCAAAACCCACACGCGCGCCCGTGCGGCCTGATGGAGTGGAGAGTTTGTGCTCTTTACGAATTCCGGAAAACTCTGCGTGATTCCGAACTTGGTCCCTTCGGATGCCACCGCCGGTTGCACGATCATCTCCGCCAGCTCGGATTTGGCAGCGGCAGAATCCGCCGCGAATCGGCGCCGATGTTCACCGCCCCAGCGTCCGCCGGCGGAATCGCCACCGCGCGACGACCGGGTCGAATCTCCCCCGCCGTGGGCGAAACGCCGGCCTTCGCCGCCAGCGGAATCGATGAGGTCACTCGGCGGCTGGAACCGCAGCGCCATATTGGGGACACGCAACACATCCTGGGCGTTGGCGACGAGCACCTTGACATTGGCGGTCATTCCGGGCATCAATTTCAACTGGTCGTTATTGACGTCGATGACGACCGTGTAATTGACGACGTTTTGCACGGTCACCGGGGCCAGTCGAATCTGCGAAACAGTACCATTGAAGGACTCATCGGGATACGCATCCACTGTGAATGTCGCTGTCTGGCCGGCGCTGATGCTGCCAATGTCCACCTCGCCGACGGTGGCCTGCACCTGCATTTTGGTGAGATCGTTGACGATGGTGTAGAGGGTGGGCGAAGAAAAGCTCGCGGCCACTGTCTGCCCCACGTTGACCTTGCGGTCGATGACCACACCGCTGATCGGCGCGTAAATGGTCGAGTAGGCCAGGTTGATCCTGGCGCGCTCCAGGTTCGCTTCGGCCTGCTTGAGTGCGGCGCTGTTGGATTCGAATGCGGTCAGTGCGGCATCGAGATTCACCTGGGGATCCAGCCCCTTGCTGACAAGAATCTTTTCGCGATCCAATGTCCGCTTGGTGTCCCCCAGTTGCGCCTGTGACCGGGCCAGATTGGCTTCGGCGTCATGAACCGCCTGCACCAGGAAGGTCGAATCGATTTGCGCGATGATCTGACCTTCCTTGACGATCGAATTGTAGTCGGCGTAGAGTTTGGAAATAATGCCCGACACCTGAGTTCCCACATCGACCGACACCACGGCATTGATCGTGCCGGTGGCGGTGACCGTCTGCGAGATGTCGCCTTTGGTCGCCTGATCGAAACGGAAGTCGTACTTGTGAGGGGCACTTCGCAGGAATAGCAAGTAGACCGCGATTGCGAGAATCAACACCCCTGCCACAGAGATTATGGATTTCTTCATCTTGAATTGCCTCTTCCTACTAACCCAAAGCTCACGAACCCAATCTTGCTGTCGCCACTGCTGTTATATGGATAACGGTACCCGCTTGATGTACGAAAGACAGTATTCCCCCATTTCACCTCGGAGTGCAAGCTTTCTCTTGTGGACATCGGACGCTGCGGGGATGGCGCAGGCTTGCAAGCCTGTGCCACCTCTCCGATTACGTGCCAATGCCCGGACAAGATTCGTGTCAGGGATTCGCCGGACGGCCGGGAAGCAACTCTAACACTGCATCAAATCGCCTGGCCTGATCCGGCGAAAGAACCTCCCGGATCTGCGATTGGGCCTTCAGCAATGGCCCTCCCCAGGGCATCATGCCGCCCCGAAAGCCCCCCATCATCGGTCCCCCGCCACCATGCGGCGCTGGCGGTGGAATCGAAGCGAGAATCTGGCGAATCTGCGTTGTCTGTCCTTCGCTGAGTTGAAGCACACCCTGGAGGCTCTCCACGCCCTGATCAATGGCCGTATTCCGCCGATCTCCCTTGTTGGCTTCCCACCTGTGTTGGCGCTTCTCCTGGAAGCTCTTGAACTTCTCAAGTTGATCGGGCGTCAGAACGCTGCCCAGCCGGGACAAAAGCTCCGCGCGTACCCGGCTGACCTCCGCCGAGTCCGGAGGCACTCCTGGATGTGCTTGGAACGCCTGCATCCGTGCCGTGTGGAATTCCTGCAAGATCTGTTGGACTTGCTTCTCCTGATCGGGGCTCAAATCCAGTTGGCGAACCATGCGGTCGGCCATCATCCCCCCCGCCTGCTGACGCATCTGTCCCATCTCTGATTTGTGCTGATCCCTGATTGTCTTCAGATAACCGGCGAGGGCCACAAACTGATCGGCCTGAAGCGTCTTCCCCGCTTCGGAAAGGAATGTGGCCACGGGGGGGAAATGGCCCCCGGCGGCTTTGAAATCGGGCCGTCCACCATCGTGCATTCTCTGGCCGCGATCGGCCACAGCAGTGCGCCAGTTTGTCAGTGCGGCATCGACCGAAGCTGCTTGAGTATCGGTCATCTGCACTTGCGACCGAAGATCAGCAATCGTGGGGATCCAATCGGCCGCCGCTGCGAAATCCGCCGCCGACGCAACAGCCAGCCCAGCGTTGGAAGAACTCGCCGATGAACCTCCCGAGTTACACCCAGCCAGTGCGAGCACTGCGATTCCGAGAATCGCCACCGCCATCCGGCCCGTGTTCCGTGTCTTCATATTGACTCCCTTCGTGAAGTTTAAACCCGGCCTCACAGCCTGCCTCCCCCGGGACTCAAGCAGTTGTGCCGTGAGGCTCATTGCCCCAAACTGCATCCGCGATCCTATCGGCTTTCCTTTGTCCACAAAATCTAATACTCTCGCGATGTTGCAGAGATGTGGCAGAGATTGGGTATTTGACTGCGGGATTGGGGTTGTCTATAAGTCATTATCACTGAATGGCGTGCGGCAACGAACGGTTGAAGGTCCCCCCAGGCGGAACGCCCTCCCTCATTGGAATTTGTACAGATGTATTGGTGAAGTTGCTATTGAACAGAGGCTGCCGGAAGGTCGACAACGATTCGCGCGCCATGTGGTTCGGCGTTTTCGGCACGCACCTGGCCACCGTGTCGCCGGACAATTTCCTGGACAATCGCCAAACCCAGGCCACTACCGCTGCTCGAACGTGCGGTCGACGCGCGGTAGAAGCGATCAAAAACATGGGGGAGATCCTGTGCCTCGAACCCCGGGCCATCGTCGGCAACAATCATCTGCCACGATTCCGGACCAGGTGCGGCGTCGCGAACCACGGCGATGGAGACATGCCCGCCCTGAGGCACATAACGGATGGCGTTTAGCAGGAGATTCTCAATGACTTGCTCCAGACGCCTGCCATCAGCCTCGATCCATGCCTCCGTGTCGCTGTCGGCGAACGTCAGGGTCAATGCGGCATCGCGGAACTTCGATTGAAACCGGGCAACCATGTTGCGCGCCAACGCCACCCAGTCGATGCGTTCCTTCGCCAGAGAAATCGCCCCGGCTTCTAGGCGGGTGAGTTCGAGCAGATCATTGATCAGAAGATCCATGCGCTCCGATTCCTGGAGGATGTCGCTCAGATAGGTATCGCGCTCCGCCTCGGTGATCGGCATCGAAGGCTGCAGCAATGTCTCAGCGTAGCCGCGAATGGACGTCAGCGGCGTGGCGAGTTCATGCGTGATGTCGGCCAGCAACTGCCGGCGCTGACTGTCGCTGGCCAGGATTCTCTCCCGCGCCTCCGCCAGCGATGCGGTCATGCTATTGAGCGAAAGCGCCAGACGCCCGATCTCATCGGAGCTTGGGTCGGACACACGCGCACCGAGATTTCCACCGGACACCTCGCGCGCCAGATTCTCGAGCGCCCGGAGGCGGCGCACCACCGCGCGGAACATGATTAATCCGGCAATCCCGGCCACCAGGATCGCCACCGGCAAAAGCAGGAGCAAGCCCGAGCCCGGAGCAGGTTCACGGAACCCCCCGCCGGCACGATTGAATGCAACAACCATCACGTGTCCCGCCGTGTCCGTTCCGACAACGACGGGCTGCTCCACGACGACCCGCCGCCGGTCGCGATCCGGTCCCTGAGGACTGCGCTGGGCAAACTCCTCCATTCGCTGCGCAGACATGGAGTCCCACCGTGCATGGAATCGATCGTCGGCGCCGGGGGGCATCTGACGGTCGGATACGACATGGCCGTCCTTCGAACGATAAAACACCGCAACGCCACGATTCTCCCGGCCAAACTCCCTGAGAACCGACCCTACGTCCGTGAGCGCCGAGTCGCCCAGTGCCCAACTGACTCGTTCTGCGGCCTGTTCCGCCAGCAAATTGGCGCGCGACTCGGCCAGCCGCGCCGACAACGGCCGCAGGATTGTGATCACGATGATGCCCTGGATGATTGCGGCAATGAGCAAAACGGCGAGGAACGAACCGGCGAAGGTCCAGAAAAGACTCTTGCGCCGGAGCGCCGGTGTCATTCGAACGACTCCGCGAATCGGTATCCCGCACCCCATACGGTTTGCACATAACGCGGGTGTCCGGGGTCGGCCTCGATCTTGCGCCGCAAGCGGCTGATGACACTGTCGATGGAACGGCCATCGACAACACGCCCATCTCCCCACACATATCCCATCAATGCCTCACGCGTGTAGACCCGGCCGGGATGCAACGCCAGAAAATGCAGAACGTCGAATTCCAGCGTGGTTAATGCGATCTTCTGGCCATCGCGCTCGGCCTCTCGTTTAGTGGGATCGATCAGCAGACCGGGGAAGGCCAGGGTCTCCTGCCGTTCCCGCGGCTCCGAACGGCGCAATAGCGCACGCACCCGGGCCACCAATTCCAGTGTGCTGAATGGTTTGGTTAGATAATCGTCGGCTCCAATCTCGAATCCCAGAACCTTGTCCCCTTCACCGCTCCGTGCCGTGAGCATCAGGATCGGCGCCTTGCTTTTGCGCCGGATGCGCCGGGTGACCTCGAGACCATCAAGGCCGGGAAGCATGATGTCCAGAACAAGCAGTGATGGCTGCAGCCGCTCGAATTCCGACAGCGCCTGTGGGCCATCGTAGGATTGATGGCATTGAAAGCCGGCCGCCTCCAGATTCTTGGCTATCAGGGCCGCAATTCGCCGGTCGTCTTCGACAATCAGGATCGAGTGTTCCATTCGTTCCCCGTATCCAACCATAACTTTCGTTGGGTCAATCTAATCGACAATTGAACTGTGTTCAATGAATCTCGCTACCTCCCGAGCCCGGACAGGTTCAAGCTCCTGCGGCCCAGAATCCCGGTGCCCTGCGTGGTACGCACCGTATCGGGGCCACCTTCGGACTCATTCCAAGTGTAACCTTTCCTGCACAAATCACGTCATACGAATGCGCGGGCGAAAGCGGCCGAGTGGGCCGCCTGGGGTCTCTCGAAGCTCGGCGATCTTGCCGCCCGTGCCATGTGATAATGCGGAGTGCGTCCCAGCAAGACTTGGGACCCACGGGCCGGCGCGGAGAAGTATCGGCGGCGGCGAGGGTGAAGTTTTGCCATCGAAGGATGGCGGCGGTGAAGAAGGAGTTACAATGACACGAGCGAGATTGACATTGGCACTGTTCGGCGTGATGATCGCGGCCGTTTCCAGCTCCGCTCTTGCCGCCGATGCACCGACCGATTCTTTTATCCCCCACATTCACCCGACACTGCAAGTTCATCGCGCCAGCAGTGCGATCAAAATCGATGGTGATTTGCGTGATGTTGGATGGCAGGGACTGCAACCCGCCACC
>JACRMA010000086.1:5913-16622 GCA_016235085.1 Candidatus Zixiibacteriota bacterium | reverse complement strand
GCATGGGCTGGAAGCCCATGCCACCATCAAATAGTGCCGGAACATTTGCCAAACCGCTCAGGTTCGTCCAAAAGAGGAGTCGCCCACTCCTGATTTAACATTGGACCAGTGGGGCTCCAGGACACATCAGAATCGGGATGGCGACATGGGAGGAGTCATGAGGCACAAAGTTCTTGTTTTGGCGATCCTTGGCGTGCTCGGAATGTCACAGACCAGTCTGGCAACGCTGTTTAACGTCTCCGCTGCGGGGATGACGTTCACCCCGCCGACCCTGACGATTTCAGTTGGCGATCAGGTCAAGTGGACCTTGGGGGGCATCGGCCCGCACTCCGTTACATCCGGCACCGGCTCGCTGGATCCCCAGGTCGGAGCCATCTTTGACGCACCCTTGGATGGCGCCCACACAACGTTCACATTTCAGTTCAACACCGCCGGAGTGTACCCCTACTTCTGCCGGGTCCATGAACCGTTCATGGAGGGCACCATTACGGTCAACACCATTCCCGTGGCGCGCGACACCGTCGTCATGACTTCCGAGAACACCTCCACCGGCGCCACACTTCAGGCCTTCGACGCCGACGGCAACCCGCTGACTTATGCCATACTCTCCGGTCCATTCCATGGAACCGCGACCGGACTTAACGCGTCCACAGGCTCCTTCACCTACAATCCGGCGGCTGACTACGTCGGCGCGGATTCCATCCGGTTTCGCGTCAACGACGGCAATATCAACTCCAACACCGCCACGATGCGAATCACCGTGACCTCAACCTGCAACTGTCCCATGCAGGGAGACATCAACGGCGATCTGTCCATTGACGTCTTCGATGTTATTGGCGTTATCGGCATCGCCTTCTCAGGCGACCCCGATCCGCAGGACCCGCAGTGCCCGATAACCAGGGGAGACGTGAACAACGATCTGGTCACCGACGTCTTCGACGTCATCTACCTGATCGCTACGGCCTTCAGCGGCGGCTCCAACCCAGTCGATCCCTGCGTACCGTAAGCGCAGGGACGGCCCAGGCGGTCGCTTCAGGACAGCAGGAGGGGCGCAGGAATGTAGCCCCGGTTGCCAGCCCGGAGTTCGGTCGCTGAGCGAAATCAAAGCCCCAAGGGGCGGCAGAAAGTAGCCCAGAGCGCCAGCTCTGCGATCGAGGTCTGCGTGAAATCTCTTCAGCCCCTCCGGGGCTTAAAACTACACTTAACGTCGGTGGCACGGGCATCCTGCCCGTGCGGGATGGGCTGGAAGCCCATGCTACCAACGCTTATAGAATCCCCCGTTAACCCGTAATTCCCCTTGCGCGGCCCATTGGCTTCCAATATGTTATGAGGTTTGGAGCGGGGGAGTCCCGCTCCATTGATTGTTAGAGGACGACAAAGGGGTAGCCCGATGTCCAGTACGGCCCCAAGAGAGGTTGACGGCCGGTTGAAACAAATTGTCGAAAACGCGGTTTCGAGCCGCGGAGTGGAGTTACTCGACCTGTTTCACGTTCGCAGTAGCAAACGCCAGATCGTCCGGATCGTCATCGACAAGCCCGGAGGAATCTCGGTCGAGGATTGCGCCGAGGTCTCCCGACGCGTGTCGGCTGACCTGGACATGGCCGATGTCATCCCCGGACGGTATACACTGGAAGTCTCCTCGCCCGGAATCGACCGGCCCCTGAAGACCGCCGCCGATTTCCGCCGCAAACTGACGCGGGATGTCGCCGTTCAACTGGCGGGCACCGACTCCAAACCGGAGATCGTCGAGGGGGCAATCGAGTCGGTGACCGACAGCGCAGTAATCGTGGGCGGCCGGGAGCTGCCACTCGACCGGATCGTGGAGGGAAAGCTGATCGTTTAGCACGATCAGCCGAAAGTTGCGGCCCAGGCCGGAATTGGGGGCGGCCGGAAGGAAGAAAAGATGCCGATAGATTTTGATGTCATGGAGGTGATCCACCAGATCACCAAGACCAAGAACCTCGACCCTGAGTACGTCCTTGAAACCATCAAGGAAGGCCTCATGACCGCCGCGCGCAAACGCTTCGGCGAAACCGACAACGTGCGCGTCGAGATCGACCGCCGCGAAGGCGAAATCTACATGGTCGCCACCAAGAACGTGGTCGGCTATGTCGAAGACTCGCTTCACGAAATCTCGCTGGTCGACGCCCAGGAAATCGACGAGGAATCCGAAATCGGCGACGAGATGGAAATCGAGCTGCCCCTCGAGGAATTCGGCCGCCATGCCATCGCCGCCACCAAGCAGATTTTGGTCCAGCGTATCCGTGAAAAGGAACGCGAGCAGACATTTAATGAATACAAGGACCGCGTTGGCGAAGTCGTGACCGGCATTGTCCAGCACATCGATAAAGGCACGATCATCGTCAATCTCAACGGTGCCGAAGCAGTGGTCCCGCGCAAAGAGCAGATCCCCCGCGAACGGTTCCGTCAGGGCGACCGCATTCGCGCCATCATCTCCGACGTGCAGCCCAACATGAAGGGGCCCCAGATCATCCTGTCGCGCGCCCACCCGCAGTTGTTACTGCGCCTGTTTGCGCTGGAAGTGCCCGAGATCTTCGAGAGAATTGTAGAAATCAAAGTCGTGGCCCGCGAACCGGGTGAACGGTCGAAAGTCGCCGTCACGTCCATCGATGATCGCGTCGATCCTGTCGGCGCCTGCGTCGGTGTCAAAGGTGTGCGCGTCCAGTCCATCGTGCGCGAACTCGCCAATGAACGAATCGACATCGTCGAGTGGGATCCCGATCCGGAGATCTTTGTCCAGCGGGCACTGGCTCCGGCCCGGGTGGTGCAGGTTAAGACGAACATTGAAGCCAAAGAGATGACTGTCATCGTCGATGACGAGAAACTCTCATTGGCCATCGGCCGCAACGGGCAAAACGCGCGGCTCGCCGCCAAGCTGACCGGCTGGAAGATCACGATCAGGTCGGAGTCCCAGTATCTCAATCAGCGGACCAGAGCGCTCGCCACGGTCACGTCGCTCTCCGAGTTGCCGGGCGTGGGCGAGGCCACCCAGGCCAAGCTCGAAGCCAGCGGCATCGACTCCGTCGAGAAGCTCGCGGCCAAGACGGAAGAGGAGTTGGTCGAAATCGAAGGCCTCGGACCCAAGACCGCAGCCAAGTTAATCGAGTCGGCGCAGGAGTGGGTTTCGCAACACATTGATTTGAGTCTGAAGGAAGAAGAGCCCAAGTCGACGGCGCTCGGAGATGAATTGTTCCTCCCGGATGGTGAGGAAGCTGAGGACGCGGAGATAACGGACACTGACCTTGACGCGGAGGGGAAACACCGCAAACCGTAGTCAGTTGGCCGGCCAGCCGGTAGAGCCCGGAGACGACACGCACCACGGAAGGCTGTTGATTCGATATGGCAAATAAGCGCCTGTACGAAATTGCTCGTGATCATAAACTCTCCAGCGACGCGCTGATGGCGCTGGTTAATCGCCTTGGATTCGATGTGCGCAGCCACATGAGTGTGGCCACCGACGAAATTCTCGAGGCGATTGAAGGCGAATTTTCCAAGCAGCGCGAGGCCCTCAAAGCCGAAATCGCCGTTCGCGAAAAGAAGACCCGTGAGCGCAAGGCGCGCGCCCGCCAGGTCGAAGACGAAGCTCGTGAACGCGCCGCCGAAGCCCAGCGCATCGCGGATAATGCCCGGAAGGAAGAGGAAGAACGCAAGGCCAAGGAGGCCGCAGCCGCGGCCGAAGTCGCGCGTGCCGAGGCCGCTGCCAAAGCCGCCAGGCAGGCTGTGCTGACGCCACCGCCACCGCCTCCTCCGCCACAGCATCCGGCGGCGCCGTCGATTGTGTCGCGTCCGCCTCAGGCTCCACCGCCGCCGCCTCAAGCACGTCCGTCCCCGACCCGAATCACCGGTCGGCCCGGTGGTGCGACAATTATCGCCCCACCCGCTCGCCCTGCGGGACCTGTGGTCACCGGACGCCCCGCTTCACCGGCCGCCGCATCCGGACCGCCTTCGGGCGGTGATTCGCAGCATAAACGCCGCCGGCGGACTACCAAGAAAAAACGCCAGCGCGTCGACCAGCAGGAAGTCGCCGCCAGCTTCCGCAAGACAATTGCCCAGCTCGGCACACGCGCCAAGCCGCGCCGCCGCCGCCGTCGCGATGATCCCGAAGGCGGTCCTTTCGAGGAGCCAACAAAGTCGATCGAGGTCAACGAGTTCATGTCGGTCTCGGAGCTGGCCCAGAAGATGGGTGTGACCCCGACCGAAGTCGTGGCCAAGTGCATGGAACTCGGCATGCTGGCCACGATGAACCAGCGCCTCGACACCGATACTATTGAGACGGTGGCACTCGAGTTCGATTACAATGTGACCTTCGTGTCGGAAATCGGTGCCGACGAAATCCCCGAGGAAGAAGATGCCGAGGGCGATCTGGTGCATCGCGCGCCGGTTGTGACCGTCATGGGTCACGTCGATCACGGCAAGACCTCGCTGCTCGAGCATATCCGCGAATCGAACATCATCGCGGGCGAATCGGGCGGCATCACCCAGCACATCGGTGCCTACCGTGTGAAAACCGCGCGCGGCATGATCACTTTCCTCGACACGCCCGGTCACGCGGCCTTTACCGCGATGCGCGCCCGCGGGGCGCAGTTGACCGATATCGTCGTGCTGGTCGTGGCCGCCGATGACGCCGTCATGCCGCAGACCATCGAGGCGATCTCTCACGCCCAGGCCGCCAGTGTCCCGATTGTCGTCGCGATCAATAAGATGGACAAGCCCGGTGCCGACGCGGACAACGTGCGCAATCAATTGTCCCACCACGGCCTGATCCCCGAGGAATGGGGCGGCAAGACTATCATGGTCCCCGTCTCCGCCAAGACCGGTGACGGAGTCGACCGGCTGCTGGAAATGATTCTCCTTCAGGCCGAAGTGCTTGAGCTCAAAGCCAATCCCGGCAAGCATGCTCGCGGTGTCATCGTCGAAGCCAAGCTGGACAAGGGACGCGGCTCGGTCACCACAGTGCTCGTTCAAAACGGAACCCTGCGTACCGGCGATTTCTTCGTAACCGGTCCGCACTCCGGACGCATTCGCTCGATGGTCGATGATCACGGCAAGATCGTGAAGGAAGTTGGCCCGGGAATCGCGGTTCAGGTCACCGGCTCCAACGGTGTGCCACAAGCCGGCGATTCATTTGTCGTCTGTGAAGACGAACATGTCGCGCGCAATGTTTCCCAAATGCGCGAGCGGGTGAAGCGCGAGCAGACGTTCCATCGTTTGCAGAAGACCACCTTGTCGAACGTCTACGAACGCATTAAAGAAGGCGAAGTTCGCGACCTGCGCCTGATTATCAAGGGTGACGTGGATGGCTCGGTCGAAGTGCTCGCCGATACGCTGACCAAGATCAAGTCCGAAGAAGTCCAGGTGAACATCATCCACCGCGGAGTCGGGGCCATCAACGAGTCCGATATTCTTCTCGCCGCGGCATCCGAAGCGGTGGTGGTTGGATTCCATGTGCGTCCTGATTCCAGGGCGCGCGAATTGGCCGTTCGCGAGGGCGTGGACATTCGCCTGTACAGCATCATCTACGAGGTCGAAAGCGACATCCGCGCCGCCCTCGAGGGCATGCTGGCACCTGAAAAGGTCGAAGAGCAGACCGGCGTTGCGGTCGTGAAGAACACGTTCAAGATTTCGCGGCTGGGCACGGTGGCGGGTTGTGAAGTCACCGAAGGAAATATCCACCCGCGCGACCAGGTCCGTATCGTTCGCGATGGCGTGACCATCTACACCGGGCTGGTCCAGACAGTGCGCCGCTTCACAGATGACGTCAAGGAAGTTTCCGCCGGACTCGAATGCGGTATCAAAATCGAGAACTTCAATGACCTTAAAGTCGGGGATTCTCTCGAGTTGTTCCGCGTGGTCGAGCACGAACGTAAGCTGGTGTAGGCGCCAAGCCGGAGCCTGAGTTTCCGGGAACAATGGCTGGAACAGGCCGGTAATGATCGGTGAAGCACGGCTGGAACTGCGGGCACATCTCCACCGGATTATCACCAAAGTCATTGACGACGCCGATCGGCCCGGTGAAATGATCCTGACGAACAGCGAAATCTTCGTCTAGCTGCCAGGTTGCCAGGTCCGATAGCGCCGAAATCAGTCAACAAAAGGACTGAACTGCCGTAAATACTCGATCAGCCGCCCGGTATCGAACTCCGGCGGCCGATTGCCTTCGACAAGCAGGAATGCAGGTTCCGAAGATGAAACACTTCGACCGATCACAGAGAGTTGCCGATGAGATATTGCGTCATGTCTCCGAACTCATCAGGACAGAGGTTAAGGACTTCGATCTGACACCGGTGACCCTCATTCACTGCGAGGTCACACGGGACCTCAGCGAAGCCAGGCTTCGTTACTCGGTGCTTGGCGACGATGAAACGCGCCGCCGCTGCGCCGATGCCATGTCGAAGCTCAGCGGGTTCCTGCAGCATCGGGTCGGACAGCGACTCGGCCTGCGTTTGGTGCCAAAGCTGCGATTCGCCTACGACGAGTCGGTCGCCGAGGCCGGCAAACTTCAGGAACTCTTCGAAAAGATCGCGCGCGAACGGGATACTGATGCACAAAGCTGACGCCGCACGGATTGCCGCTCTCCTGCGCCCCGCCAAACGAATCCTCATCAGTGCGCACCGCGATCCCGATGGGGACTCGCTCGGCTGCCAGTTGGCGTTCTATGAGTATTGGACTACGCAGAAGAAGTGCCCCGCGGATATCGTCAATCACGGCTCGATTCCGCTCAAGTATCGATTCCTTGATCCCAAAAGTCTGATCAAGTCTCCCAGTCAGATCAAACGCCGTCCCAAATGGGATGCCGTGATCGTCTTCGAATGCTCCTCGCTGGCCCGCGTGGGTTCGGCGCAGTCGCTGATCCCCGAGGGCGTCCCGATCATCAACATTGACCACCACCGCCAGAACTCTCAATTCGGGACCATCAACGTCATCGATCAGACCGCCGCTGCCTGTGGGAAGATGGTGTACGACATGCTGAAGTTCTGGAAGGCACGCATAACACCGTCGATTGCCCAGCAGTTGGCCGCCGCCATTGTCACCGACACCGGCCGTTTCCATTACCACAGCACCACACCGCGCACGCTGGAGCTCACCGCCGAGTTGATGCGTTTGGGCGCTGATATTACCGCGCTTTCCGACCAGGTATACTACTCTTACAGTCTCAATCATCTTCGCCTACTGCAACACGTGCTCAGCGGAGCGCAGGTCAGCTCTGGTGGCAAAGTCTGTCTACTGACTTTGCACAACGCCGACCGGAAACGCTTCGGTGTACCGATGCGTGACCTGGAGGGGCTTGTCGACTACACCCTTTACATCCGGGGAGTCAAAGTCGGGGCACTGCTCAAAGAACTGGGACCGCGCAAAACCAAAGTCAGCTTGCGCTCAACCGACTCCTCCAACGTGGCCGAGGTCGCCTGCCTGTACGGCGGGGGCGGACATCTCAACGCCTCAGGTTGCACAATCGATCTTCCCCTGAATGAAGCCGCAGCCGTGCTCCGCAAGGCCATTGCCCGCGCGCGGAATTCCAGCAAGCGGTCACGCTGAGGCGGTGGCAGAATTGAACACAGCCGTCTCCGGAAACCGGTCAACCTCCGGCACGCCAATCTCAGGCGGACCCACCGGCGTTCTCCTCATCGATAAACCGACGGGTATCACATCCCACGACGTGGTGGACGTGCTGCGCCGGGTATACGGCATTCGCGCGATCGGTCACACCGGCACACTCGATCCCGCCGCCTCGGGATTGATGATTATGCTTCTCGGCCGAGCCACGAAGATAGCTCCGTTTGTGTCCGGTCTCGACAAGTGCTACCAGGCCGGCATCCTGCTCGGCAAGACATCCGACACCGGTGATGCCGAAGGCGACCTCAGCGATTCCGGCGATCCTTCCGGCGTTACCGATGAACTGGTGCTAGCAGCGTTGAAAAAGCTCCAGGGCGAAATCGCCCTGAAGATTCCGCCCTTTGCGGCAGTCCATACGGAAGGCAAGCGTCGCTACGAACTCGCGCGTTCCGGCAAGACTCCGCCACCGCTGGCGCGCAATGCGCAAATCGAATCCGCCGAACTCGTCGCATTTGCGAATCCCATGCTGACGATTCGCGTCCGTTGCTCAGCAGGGACGTACATCCGTTCCTATGCCGAGGCGGTTGGCGAGGCGCTCGGTTGCGGCGCCTACCTCGCGAGCCTCCACCGTGAGGAAATCGGCCAGTGGCACATTCGGGATGCCGTGTCCCTGCGAGGGCTCACACACGCAAACCGGGGAGAGGATCCTCTGAAACGGCTTCTGTCTCTCGAAGAGTTTCTTCCCTGGGCCAGGGTTCACGTGACCGAAGAGGCGATTCTCATGATCGCCAATGGCCGTTCGATCGCTCCCGATATGATCTGCCAGGTTGACGGCGCATTCGTCTCCGGCGACAGTGTCCTGATCTGCGCGCCCAAACTCGGCGCCATCGCCATCACCACTGCGAAGTGCGATTCTTCATCGTGCTCGGCGGGCGATGCCTCCAGTGATCTATTCACTTACCAACGGGTGCTAATGTCATGAAGACCGCGCCCTACCGTCCGCCCCTGATCCACTCGATTCGCCGCTTCGAGGACCCCGATCTCGCCCGCCAGTCGATGAGCACCGGTCCGGTCGTCTGCATCGGCACTTTCGACGGTGTCCACCGTGGCCAGCAGGCGATTCTGGCGACAGGTCTTGCGATTGCGAAGGCCAGCGGGCGTGAGTTGCTGGTCATCACTTTCCATCCCCATCCCAAGAGTGTGGTCGCTCCGGCACACGCCCCGCTACTTCTGACCGAACCTGACGAAAAGGTCGCTTTGCTCCTCTCCTACGGGGCCGACTTAGTTCTCCAACTGCGCTTTGACCGCGAATTAGCCGCCCTGTCCGCCGCCGAGTTTCTCGATGGAATTCTCCTAAAACGGCTTGATGCGGCCTCCATTGTGATCGGACATGACTTTGGCTTCGGCCGAGGTAGGCAGGGATCGCCCGAATCGATGCAAGAATGGGGACGCGACCGGAGTGTCGAAGTCGTTGTAGTCGAAGCTGTTACTGACGCTCTATTGAATCAACGCATTAGCTCAAGCTTGATCCGCGAAAGCCTTACTTCTGGCCTATTCGATCAGGCCGTCCGCCTTTTGGGCCATCCCTACCCAGTCTCAGGAAATGTGGTCCGAGGAGCCGCCCGAGGCCGTCAATTGGGATATCCGACTTGGAATTTACGGCTTTCGGAGTTAAAATTACCTCCTCCAGTCGGGATCTATTCCGGCTGGGCGGGTCGGCGTATACCCCATCCAGCGATGGCGTATTACGGCTCGAATCCGACGTTTGGGGGGGAAGGCCTGCGGCTCGAGGCGCATTTGTTTGATGTTCGTGAGCCGCACGAAGCCCAACCGGACCAAACTGAAACAGTCTGGCTCTCCGGTTATATCCGGCCGGAAGTCCAGTTTGACAGTGCCGAGGAATTGAAGCGGCAGTTGGCCGAGGATGAGCGAATTGTACGGAATATATTGTTAACAGAACCCACCACGAAGCCACAGTCCTGAGGAGTGACACGTGGCAGGAAATGCCGAAAAGACCCGCGAGATTGTCAAAGCCTATCAGCTCCACGATTCCGATACCGGATCGCCGGAAGTGCAGATAGCGCTCCTTTCGTCGCGGATCGCCGAATTGACGCAGCACCTGGAATCACACACGACGGATTTCTCGTCACGACGAGGCTTGCTGAAACTGGTCGGCCAGCGCCGGCGGCTCTTGAATTATCTGCGCCGCACCGACATCGCCGCCTACCGGCAGCTTCTCGACAATCTAAACCTGCGCAAGTAGTGCGCCGTCGGGTGGGAGGGGGAATCGGTTCGCGGCGGGACCTCGTAGGATAACACCTGGCCCCGGGGCGAGCCGTACACCCCACACAGAGCACTGCCGAAATCGGCAGACCAAAGACTCTCTCCCGGCGAAAACGGAAAGGGCGCGACCCCTTTGGGGCCGCGCAAGAGTGGTTAACGATGGAACGTATCGAACTGCAGTTCGGCGGCCGTACCTTTTCCATGGAAACGGGATCGCTCGCCAAACAAGCCAACGGCGCCGTCTTGGTGCGCCATGGCGACACCGTGGTCCTCGCTGCCGTAGTGGCCAGCAAGGAACCAATCGCCAACAAGGGATTCTTCCCGCTCACCGTCGACTACCGTGAAAAGGCCTACGCGGCGGGCAAGATTCCGGGAGGGTTCTTCAAACGCGAAGGACGCCCCTCCGAAAAGGAAATCCTGTCGGCCCGGATGATCGACAGGCCGATCCGTCCGTTATTCCCGGACGGCTTCAATTACGAAGTCCAGGTCCATGTAACGGTCCTGTCGTCGGATCAGCAAAACGACGCCGACGTTCTGGGCATCTGTGCGGCGGCCAGCGCTCTCGCGGTCTCGGACATTCCGTTCGAGCACACGATTGCCGGCGCCCGTGTGGGACGGATCGACGGGAAGCTCACCATCAACCCGACGACCTCCGAGCTCGAAAGCTCGGACATCAACCTCGTCATCGTGGGCACCCGCACCGACGTCATCATGGTTGAAGGCGGCTGTGTCGAAGTCTCCGAGGATGATCTAACCGCAGCCCTCCAATTTGGATTGGATGAAGTGCGGAAGCTGATCGACGGGATCGAGGAACTCCAACGCAAGGTCGGCAAAGCCAAGTCTCCATTTGT
>JACRMA010000086.1:0-5888 GCA_016235085.1 Candidatus Zixiibacteriota bacterium | reverse complement strand
GCGAAGACGCCATTCGCTCGATCTCCGACGAAGTCTATGCGGCCCTGGCCGAGCAATTCCCCGACGAAGAGCCTGCAATCGGTGCTGTGCTGGAAGAGATCGAACGCGAAGACCTGCGCAATCGCGTGCTGAACGAGAAGAAGCGTGCCGATGGCCGCGGTCCCGATGACATCCGCCAGATCAGTTCTGATGTCTCTGTACTCCCGCGCGTTCACGGTTCGGCGCTTTTCACACGCGGACAGACCCAGGCGCTGGCCGTGGTTACTCTCGGTACCAAGGTTGACGAGCAGCGCATCGATGATCTGATGGGCGATTCGACCAAGAGCTACATGCTGCATTACAATTTCCCGTCGTATTCGGTCGGCGAGGTTCGTCCCATTCGTGGTCCGGGCCGTCGTGAAATCGGCCATGGCGCACTGGCCGAACGGGCTCTGCAGCCGGTGATTCCCAACGAGGAGATCTTCCCGTACACCGTGCGGGTCGTCTCCGATGTTCTCGAATCGAATGGCTCCTCCTCGCAGGCGACCATCTGCGCCGGAGCGCTTGCACTCATGGATGCCGGTGTGCCGATCAAGGCCCCGGTGGCCGGTGTGGCGATGGGTCTGATCAAATCGGGCAATCGCTATGAAGTCATCACCGACATCCTCGGCGTCGAGGACCATCTTGGCGACATGGACTTCAAAGTCGCCGGCACGGCCGATGGGATCACGGCGTTCCAGATGGATCTGAAGTGCCAGGGGCTGTCGTTTGAGATCCTGCGCGAAGCGCTGCAGAAGGCGAAGAAAGCCCGCCTGCACGTGCTCGACCGGATGGCCGCGACTTTGGCCGCACCACGGCCCGAGCTGTCGCCGTATGCACCTCGAATCATCATCTTCCAGATTAAAGTTGACCGTATCGGCGATGTGATTGGCCCAGGAGGCAAGCACATTCGCGGTATCTGCGAAGGCGTTCGGCGCCTTCATCGAGATCCTCCCCGGCACCGATGGCCTGCTGCATATCTCCGAAATGGACTATGCACGCACCGAACGCGTGGAAGACGTCTGCAAGATGGGGGACATCGTCCAGGTCAAGGTGATCGAAATCGATCCCGAGGGCAAAGTCCGTCTGTCGCGCAAAGCCCTTCTGCCGAAGCCGGAAGGGTACGTCGAAACCAACGATCGCGGCCCACGTCCGCCTCGGCGCAACGGCGATGACCGTGGCCGGCGTCCCGGTGGCGGCCGTCCGTTCGCAAAGCGGCGGGAATGACCAAGGTCGCTCGTGTTGAATTGTTAATCGGTGATAGGGGCGTACCGCGTACGCCCCTATCATGCGTCAGACTCGGTTGCTGAACACCGGACGAACAGCCCGTAGGGGCGTATCGCATACGCCCACTCACCCGCGCGGTGAATCGATCCGAATTGGAACAGGTATTCGATTGTAAGAAAGGTTATCGTGAGCAAAAGCCAGGTCAAGAAGACAGTCATGCCCGATGGTCTGCGGGTGGTCACGGAAACAATCCCCACGCATCACTCGGTCGCCATCGGCATTTGGGTCGACGTCGGTTCGCGGTACGAACACGATGATATCGCCGGCACGTCGCATTTTCTCGAACACATGGTGTTCAAGGGCACGCCCAAGCGCAACGCGCAGGAGATCGCGCTCTTTCTGGAACGGCTCGGTGGTGTGCTGAATGCGTTCACCAGCCGCGAGCATACCTGCTACCATGCGCGTGTGCTCGATGAGCATCTCCCGCAGGCGGTGGCCCTCCTTTCCGACATCGCCACCAGTGCCACGCTTCCGGCCAAGGAAGTCGTCAAGGAACGCAATGTGATCTGCGAGGAGATTAAAGACGTTCACGATACCCCGCATGAACACGTCCACGATATGTTCACCGGCAGTCTCTGGCCGGGACAGGCGGTCGGCCGGCCGATCATGGGATCGATCGATTCGGTCTCCCGCACGACTCGGGCCACACTCGCGAGTTACCGCAGCGAATACTACACGGCCAACCGCGTGGTCATCGCGGCGTCCGGCAGCCTGACGCATGATGACGTGCTGCGGCTCGTCAAAAAGTATGTGCATTTCCCCAAGGGCGGCAAGACACCGGTTCGCGCCATTTCGCCCGATGAGATCGCAACCGCCCGACAGGTTGACTCACGCGACATCAAGCAGACGCACGTCTGTCTGGGTGTGCCGACATGGGGCTTCGCCGACAAGCGCCGTTATCCGCTCCTGGTGGCGAACAATCTTCTGGGCGGTGGCATGTCATCGCGTCTGTTCCAGACAGTGCGCGAGAAACGCGGCCTGGTCTACTCGATCTTCGCCTTCCATGACTTCTATTGCGACGCCGGGCACTTTGGTGTCTATTTTGCCTGCGATCCCAAAAACACGGTGCGCGCCACTGACCTCGTGCTCAAGGAAATGAGCCGTCTGGCGACCACACCGATCAGCGCCACTGAGCTTGCCGACGTAAAGTCGCAGCTCAAGGGCAACATGATCCTGGGGCTGGAATCGACCTCGGCACGCATGCACCGTTTGGCGCGGCATGAACTCTACCTTGGCCGCCATATCCCGGTCGAGGAGACCATGAAGGAAATCGACTCCGTCAGTGCCACGCAGCTCATGGCGCTGGCGCGCGACGCTTTCGTGACCAACCGGCAGGCGTTGTCGGTCGTGGGTCCGCTGGGCAACGATCTGGTGGGCCGCATCAATTGGAATCTCCTCCGTCCCAAATTGGTGCGCATCCCAGTCAGCAAGCGCTCAGTCGGCAGCGAACGCAAAGTGCGCATCATAAAGTAGGACTCTCGGCACCGGGCCCGCTCGTCGGTCCGTTTGTCCACTCCGTCCACTTGGGCCACTTCGTCCATGTCGTCCACTTCGTCCACGATCGAGCTGAGCGCCGACCCAAGTCGCCTGCGCCTCCCCGAAATCCAGGTGATGCTCGCCGCGACCTACTGGACGCCCGGCATCACCGCCCCCGAAATCGAAAAGGGAATCCGCAATTCCGCGTTGGTCGTCGGCGCCTACTCCCAGGCGGGCCGGCAGGTGGGCTTCCTGCGTGTTGTCTCCGACAAAGTCCGCTTTGCCTACATCCTCGATGTGGTCGTCGCCGATGACCACCAGCGGCAGGGCATCGGCCAGCGCTTGGTGAACTTCGCGATGTCCCACCCGGAAATGCGTGATGTCTACCAGTGGCTATTGGTGACCCGTGACGCTCACGGCGTCTACGAGAAATGCGGTTTCAAAAAACTCCCCGAGCCCGACCGCTGGATGATGATTAAGAACCCCCGCCCCGACCGCCCCAATTTTCCCGGTTGACCCTGCGGTCTGTCCACTTCGTCCAGTTAGTCCATTTCGTCCACTTGGTTCATCCCCTGTTCGATTTCCCTTGATCGGCCCCTCTGAAAGTGAAATGATTACCCCATGCGAAGCGGGCGTAATTCAGCGGTAGAATGCAAGCTTCCCAAGCTTGACGTCGTGGGTTCGATCCCCATCGCCCGCTCTTGTGCCAAATCTTAAGCTCCCGCAGATCGGCCGGATTCCGCGTATGAGGCTCTGATGCCCGTCGTCAAACGCCTCCATCACGACCGCTATTTCCCCAACGCGACTTTGGGCCCCGGGGATGAGGTTGTGGCCATTAACGGCCACACCCTGCGTGATCTCATCGCTGGCTGTTCGCCGTCCCGACGGCACCGAGGCAACGCTGACCATCGTCAAGGACATCGACGCCGATCTCGGGATCGAGTGGGAGCCCGACAAGATTCGAATTTGCAAGGCGAACTGCGATTTCTGCTTTGTCCGTCAGCAGCCCAAAAAGAAACTCCGGCGCACTCTCTACATTAAGGACGACGATTATCGCCTGTCGTTCCTCCACGCCAATTTCGTAACCCTGACCAATATGACCGAGGAGGACTTCCAGCGCGTCTTCGAGCAACGTCTCAGTCCGCTATATGTCTCGGTTCATTCCACCGACGATGCCGTGCGCAGCATACTCCTCCGCCAGGAGGGGATTGCACCCATCCTGCCGTTGCTGAAACGCCTCCACAAGCATGGCATCCGCACGCATACCCAGATTGTGGTCACGCCCGGCATGAACGACGGCGCCGTGTTATGGCAGTCATTCGACGATCTCTTGTCGCTTTATCCCGAGGTACCCTCGATTGGAGTCGTGCCGATCGGCCTCACCGCTCATCGCAATGATCTGCCCGACCTGCGATTGGTGAAACCCGATTCGGCAGGGGAGATCCTCGACCAGATTCAGCGACATCAGGACACGATGCGGAAGGCCCACGGTGAAGGCGTCATATATGCCGCCGACGAGATGTACTTGATCGCTGACCGTCCGATCCCGACCGCCGATTACTACGACGACTTTTGCCAGGTCGGCAACGGCATCGGGATGTTGCGCCAACTGCTGGACGATTACGAAGCGCACAAACGCGATCTTCCGAAATCGATCAAGAAGCCGATGCGTCTCTGCCTGATCACCGGCCACTCTGCCGGCCCATTCATCTCCGATCTCTGCAAACAGACAAACGGACGAGTCAAAGGCCTCGAGCTAATTCCCCTCGTGGTAGAGAACGATTTCTGGGGCCGCACGGTAACCGTCTCCGGTCTCCTCGCCGGCGGCGACATGGCCACGCAATTCCTGCAATCCGGCACGAAGGCCGACGCCGTCGTGATCCCCCCCGAATGCCTGAACACCGACGGCCTCTTCCTCGACGATGAGACGGTTGAGAGTATCTCCGAGCGAATCAGCCTCCCCGTAATCCCGTCCGAATACGACTTCGTCGAGACAGTCTTGAACTGCATCGCGCATACATCCGCGGCGTAGGGGCATATTGTATACGCCCCCGGCGCGCGTGGCAGCGATCTCTGATCGCTGCGGGCCGAAGGCCCGTTTAAAACACGATCGCCGGCGACTCCCGTTCCATAAGCCGTAGGCGTGATGTCGGCCTCCGGCCTCCCGCGATCAGAGATCGCGGCCACACATACAGCGTCGGTATCGCGGCCACACGAACCGGATGTGAGAACCTGGTGGCCCAGCAGGAGCGCCTTCGCCGAAGGCGAAGACGCGGATGGTGGGGTGCGGCAGGCTCACTGCTTCACAGTCGCACCCTCCCGCCGTAGGGGCGTATTGCATACGCCCTGGCCGCGACGGCGATACCAATTCCCTTTGCCCCTCGTTCTCACACCGTGCGCGTTGTGATTTGACCGGACTGCGGATGGTCTGTCGCAGAGGCATCAGGGCGTATGCAATACGCCCCTACGCACGATGACACCGTTCGGGCAAGACACCTATGTCGGCCTCCGGCCTTCGGCGATCAGAGCGGCGTGTTGAAGAGGACCTCCGGAAGGTGGCGACAGTTGTGTAAGGGGGAGGTTGCTTCGGCGCAAAGAGCCGCGCCTCGCAACGACATCACACTGGTCGTTGGCAACGCAAAGGCACAGTTGTCGTTGCGAGGAGCGTCTCCGCCGAAGGCGGAGGTAGCGACAAAGCAACCTCCCCCTTACACAACTGCCGCGATCTAGAGGGCAAGTTTTTCAACACGCCCCAGAGATCGCGGCCACACGAACCGGATGTGAGAACCTGGTGGCCCAGCAGGAGCGCTTCGCCGAAGGCGAAGACGCGGATGGTAGGGTGCGGCAGGTTGTCATTTCACCAGCGCGCCCTTTCGCGAAGAACCTCAGCATCAACCCCGTCTTCGGCGCTCTGCGCGTGGCAGCGATCTCCGATCGCTGCGGGCCGAAGGCCCGTCTAAGACACGATCGCCAGCGACTCCCGTCCCATAAGCCGGGGCGTGATGTCGGCCTCCGGCCTCCCGCGATCAGAGATCGCGGCCACACCGTATCGCAACAAAATCGCGGCCGCACAGATTCGCAACACTCTTTGTGCTCTCCCCTCCCCG
>JACRMA010000085.1:15381-35159 GCA_016235085.1 Candidatus Zixiibacteriota bacterium | reverse complement strand
GTCGGCGTATAGGTCACGACCACCCACTTGGTGCCCGGGGTGTCGTATCTCGCAAACGGCGTCCCCTGGCCGCTGATCGGCGCCGGGCTCCAGAGGTAGCTCCACACCGGGCCCATCGCCTTCTGCGCTGTCGGCATCGTCACTGTCGCCGACGCGAGGAGACTATCGCAGGTCAGTTCATCGCCGTTGCAAGTCAGGATCGGCTTGACGACGTCTTGCGTGATCTCCGCCGAGCAGGAGTCTTTGCAGCCTGACGGCGTGTACGTCACCACGACCCACTTCGTCCCCGGCGTGTTGTAACGCGCATCCTGTGTTCCCTGGCCGGACAATGGCTCGGGAGTCCAGTGGAACGTGAACGGGAACGGAATCTTCGACCCGGTCGGCAGCAACTGCACCGAGGCGGTCGCTTCCAGGCTATCGCAAGTCAGTTGGTCACCCGAACAGGACAATACAGGTTTGTATATGTCTTGTTGGACGTCGACAGTGCAGGAGTCCTTGCAACCGGTCGCCAGAATCGTCACGATGACTTTCTTCGGACCCGGCGTGTCGTAGACGGCCTGTGTGGTTCCCTGACCGCCGATCGGTGCGGGATCCCAGAAGTAGCTGACGCCTACGCTCGGGGCTGAGTTCACCCAGGCGGTCGCCTGCGGATGGGCACAGGTAATCGTGTCCGCTCCGCAACTGATTTCCGGACGGCGGATGTTCTGCGTAATCGTCGCTTCACACGAGTCTTTGCAGCCGGTCGGCGTGTAGGTCACGACGACCTTCTTCGGACCCGGCGTGTCGTAGCGCGCCCACGGCGTTCCCTGGCCACTCAGCGGATCCGGCGACCAGAAGAAGGTGAGCGGCGGCGGAGTCTTATCGTCATCCGGTACGATGCTCACCGAGGCCGTCGCCTGCAGACTGTCGCAGGTCAATTCGTCACCCGTGCAGGACAGTCTTGGTTTGTAGGTATCCTGAACGATGTCAACGCTGCAACTGTCTTTACAACCAGTCGCGGCAATCGTTACGGTCACCCACTTGATGCCGGGTGTGTCGTATACGGCCTGACTGGTTCCCTGCCCGCTGACCGGGGCCGGACTCCAGAGGTAAGTGACACCTTCGAGGATACTCGATTGGACGGTGGCCGTCGCCTGCAGTTTGTCGCACGTGATTGAATCGGCGGAGCAACTTACCTCCGGCTTGGTGATATGCTGAGTGATTTCGGCTTCGCAGGAGTCCTTGCAGCCAGAATCGAGGAAGGTCACGACGACTCGCTTGAAGCCCGGCGTGTCATAACGCGCCCACCTGGTTCCCTGCCCGCTCAAAGGCGAAGGTGTCCAGAAGTAGCTGATATTGCTAGTCAGCGACTTGGATTGCTCGTCCAATGACACCGAAGCGGTGGCCAGCAGGCTGTCGCAAGTCAGATCATCACCAGAACAAGTCGGGATCGGTTTGATGATGTTTTGCTCGACCATCGCCTCGCACGAATCCTTGCAACCGGTGCTGAGGATCGTCACGACGACCTTCTTGGCGCCCGGTGTGTTGTACAGGGCGTGCGCGGAACCCTGGCCGGAAAGCGGCGCGGGGTCCCAATTGTAGCTGACCGGTTCGGTAATATTCGTGCTGACGGAGACACTGGCCATGACCGTGTTGCAGGTCAAGGTGTCGCCGGTGCAGGTCAGGATGGGCTTGCGGATGTTCTGAGTGATTATCGATTCACACGAATCAACGCAGCCATTGATCTGGTTCGTAACGATCACCCACTTGGATCCCGGAGCATCGTAACGGGCAATCGCGGTACCCTGGCCGCTGATGGGCGCGGGTTTCCATTCATACGTGACACCGGCCGCCGGATTGGAGATGACCGAGGCGGTGGCCAGGGCTTCGTGCGATCGATCGTGACGAGCGCCGTGTCGTACGCGCTGCAATGAGACTCCGGATTCGTCACCGTCAGGACATAAGTGCCGGCGGCGTCCACGATCGGAGCGGGGCTCGAACCACCAGAGACGATGTGGCCACCGGAGTATGCACTCCAGCTGAAGCTCACACCCGGGGTCGATGAAGAACCCTGCAAGGTGTCCAGCGTGTTGGCGCAGGTCAGGACTTTGTCCGGACCGGCGTTGGCATTGGGCTTGTTGATATCCTGCGTGACCAATGCTTCATCGGTCGCGGTACAGCCGTTGGCCGGATCGGTCACGGTCAGCGTGTAGGTTCCGGGGGCATCAACCAACGGCGAGGCCGTAGTGGAGCCGGAAACAATGTGTCCGCCATTGGAGGCCAGCCAACTGAAGGTGGCTCCCGGAGTGGTAGAGGATCCGGACAGGTTGATTTGAGTTACTTCGCAATTCAAAAACTTATCCGAGCCGGCATCGGCATTCGGCTTGGTAACATTGGATGTGACCAGTGCCGTGTCGAGCTTGGTGCAGCCGTTGGCGGGATTCGTCACGGTGAGAACATATGTACCCGCGGAATCGACTAATGGGGTCGCGGTGCTGCCGCCAGAAACAATGTGGCCGCCATTGTAGGCAGCCCAACTGAACGTGGCACTTGGCGTGCTCGATGATCCCGCCAGATTGACCTGCGTCACGGTGCAGGTGAGAACCTTGTCCGGACCGGCGTTGGCGTTGGGAAGCGTGGTATTCGCTGTGACCAGCGCTGTATCCGCCTTCGTGCAGCCATTGGCTGGGTTCTTCACAGTCAGCACATAGGTTCCGGCCGCATCCACCAGAGGCGTTGCGGTCGTGCCACCGGAGACGATATGCCCACCGGCCAATCCTGCCCAACTGAAGGTCGCACCGGGCGTACTCGAAGATCCGGACAGATTGATCTGGGTCACCAGACAGGTGAGTATCTTGTCGGCGCCGGCGTTGGCGTTGGGGACCGCGATATTCTGCACGATCGTCGAGTTGCATGAGTCCTTGCAGCCCGTGGCGGTGATTGTGACCACGACTTTTTTCGTGCCCGACGTGTTATACCGCGCGAACGCGGTGCCCTGGCCGCTCGCCGGCGCAGGGGTCCAGAGGTAGGTAACGCCCACCGACGGATTCGATGTCAAGAGTGTCTCCAACACAACTCAAGGCCGGTTTCGCCGTGTTCAAGGTCACCAGGGCGGTATCTTTGTCTGTGCAACTATTGGAGGGATCGGTCACGGTCAGAATGTACGTGCCCGCGGCATCGACGGTCGGAGTGGCGGTTGTGCCGCCGGAAACGATGTGACCGCCTCCCGTTGCGGTCCAGGCGAAATTGATTCCCACGGGCGATGACGAACCTGAGAGCTGGACCTGGGATACGAGGCACGTCAGAACTTTGTCCGGACCGGCGTTCGCAATGGTCGGACAGATCGGGAACGCATGGTGGCCAATGGGCGCGTTAGCCGGTGTCGCAACGGTATGTTCGCCATCTGAGGCCGTGAAGTAGTATTGAATGCTATCGCCGGAGCACAACAATTGACTGGCCGGCACAGTTGCACAGAATGTGCTGTCCGTTCGCGTGGTTGCAACTGATGTGTATGATGTTGGACCATTTCGATAGAACAGGTTCACGGTCAGTGACGCCAGCGGTGTGTCTTTGTCCGTGACCCAGGCACAGAGCTGGACATTCGTTTTGGCCTTCTGGCAGATATTGTCCAGCGCGATGGTTGGCGGAGTGCGCTTGATGACCGGCGGGGCCTTTTCGCAATAGTCGCCGGTGTCGCAGGGCGCGCAGGTCAAGTCATCGTTCTGATGGCAGACGACCACCGTGTGGCAATCGCCGTCGGGGATTGTATCGATGCTGTTGTAGCAGATTTTGTAGCGGGTGCACAAGCGCACCTTGATCGCATCGTAGATCGAATCGAGTTCCGCGCCGCTGGGGGCATGGAAGTGCGAACCACCGGAACCATTCGACAGCGAGACCAGGTAATGCGGATCAAAATCGCTGCCCAAACTGATGGTATAGATTGGGATTCCGGCACCGAGCGCGAGACCGACAATCAAGGTTGAGTCATCCGTGAATCCGTTGTTGGGCTGGCTGCCATTGAGTCCGTTTGGTGTGCTGGAATTACCGCAGTTCTGGCTTTCGTTTTCCAGACCATCGGTGAGGGCGATGACCGCCTTGCTGCCGAGCTCCGTCGTGGTCAGGCTGACGCCTTTCCAGGTACCGTCGAAGAAGGCCGTCCTGCCGCTGGCGGTCAGGCTATTAATGCCGGAGATGAGAAGCGCCGTGTCGCTGGTGAAATTCTGGACGACGGTGTAGCAGTCCGAAAACTTGACGATTGCCGTGCGGTCAAAGATCGACATCGAGCGCACAAACCGGCGCGCGGCGTCCTTGGCGGCGGTAATCTTGCCGCTTGTGCTCATGCTGCCCGACACGTCGATCACCAGACAGGTCGAAGTGCGGCAGGAATCTCCGGTGAGCTCCTGGATGGTAAAGTCCGTCATCCGGAAGCCGTCCTGGTACACGCAGAAACTGTCTGCCGGGAGGTGGGGAATGGGCAGCCCGTTGGGATCGAGCACTTCAACGTAGGTGCATATGAGCGGGAAGAGACTCGCGTCAATCGACCCCAAGAAGAGATCGGAGACGCCATTGACGCTCGCGGGCGACAGAATGGAGTTGACCTTTGCCGCGGTGGCCAGCGTGGGCCGCTGCTCGACCATGTACGGGTCGTCGGGCGTGCCAAGGTTGATCATCTTCTTCTCGCTGGGGGCCGCGCCCAGGGCGATGACCGAAAGCGATATGGCTGCCAGGATCGCGCGAATGATCCATCCCAGGCGGGAGACTCCGCGCCGACCGTTCGGGGTGTACGACTTGTACAATAGCGACATAGCAACTCCTCAGTTGATCATGGTAAATGTCCGCTGCGTTATTTCGTGGTTAATGCCAAAACGAGTTTATTGCCACGAGTTACACACGATGTCCCTGCAAGTACGGCACCTCCTGCCGTACCCATCCACTCCCCGTGGAGCGCTCGCTGGGACAAGGGCATACTCTGAGACAACCACCATCCAAACTCTTCTTGAACATGATTTGCAAGATCGCCTATTCCCTCATTTTGTCAAGGGGTAAACTTCCAGCTAAACAAGGCAGGCCAGCCACGGGTCACGATACTCCACCTGCAACCCGTGGAAGGCGATGGGACAACTCTGCTTTCGTCCCGTTTGGTCGCCCGGCCACCCGCTCTTAATCTATATCGACAGTCGCTGAAGAACCACTTCCGGATCGATACTTATGAAAAAGTTGACAAGGTGATCTGGGTTTTCCCAACCGTAACCGAGTTATGTGGTTGGCAGTGGGGCCAAGCTGCCTGGCGACTGACCATCGAATAGAAAGCTCGTCAGGAGATTCGGCAAGCGGGGACAGCGATATTCGCATGAGCTGCCTCAACCCGCTGTGTAACAATATGTTCGGGTCACACTCGACGCAGGCCGTAATCAGATGGGTTCTGTCCCAATGAGCCTCACACTGTACGAGGAAGATGCACTCAAGTGCATACAGTCGGGTTTCGGGGCATCCAGGTAGGGAATGGAACTGGTGGTCAAGTTCATATTACTCAGTTGGTGTTCACTTTGTGGCAAAACTGTGGCAAACGAGCGCGGTCTGACCTGAGTGTTCGTCGTCCGTTTCCGTTTGGAAGTCCAATCCGCCAAGTGGCCACTAGGAGGATTGTGACCACCCCGGAAGGCGATGGGACCCTGCCTTTGTTCTCAATGGCATGGTGATTGTATTGGCCAGATTCCTTGGAACGCGGTGCTGCGTTCGCGGCACCATTCTCGTATCATCGCCGACAGTGCCGGATGGGAATGCCGGCATGATGGCAGCCCAATTCTGGGTGTATAACGGGGGGCGATGACGACTTCACACTGTGACGATTCCACCACCTTCCCGATCTCGGTCGAGGGCCTTTGTCATAAGTACGAAGACCGTATCGCACTGACAAATGTCAGTTTCACGGTGGGGAGCGGGGAACTGTTTGGGATCGTCGGTCCCAACGGCGGTGGGAAGACCACCACATTCAAGATCCTGACCACCCTGCTGCGGCCGACAGGGGGACGGGCTTCGGTCTGGGGTCTGGATGTCGTCGGGCAGCGCGATCAGGTTCGGCACTTGATTGGAGTGGTGTTCCAGTCGCCTGCCCTGGATATCAAGCTGACGGTCAGAGAAAACCTGCTCCACCATGGGCACCTATATGGCCTGGCCGGGCGGGATTTGAAGGCCCGGATCGACGGATGTCTGGACCGGCTGAGTTTGACCGACCGGTCGCGGGATTTGGTCGAAAAGCTGTCCGGAGGGTTGCGACGCCGGGTCGAACTGGCGAAAGCCCTGATGTCGCGTCCCCAAGTTCTGCTGATGGATGAGCCGACCGCGGGACTGGATCCTGGCGCGCGGGATGCATTCTGGAATCTGATTAATCGCATGCGGACCGAAACCGGGATGACCGTTGTGCACACGACGCATCATCTCGAGGAGGCGGAGCTTTGCGACCGTATCGCGGCATTCGACCGCGGGCAATTGGTGGGATTGGACAGCCCGGCTAAGCTGCGGGCCGAGATCGCGGGCGAGGTGGTCACTCTGCGGGGTTCCGATCTCTCGGCTATCGATGAACATCTCCGTCAGAAGTTGGGAGCCGCCACTCAACTGGCTGGGGATTGCGTCCGTGTCCTGACGAGCGATGGCCATGCCTTCGCGGCGAAGGCTCGCGAGGTCTTGGGCGGGATTCTGGACAGTATCAGCATCGCGCGGCCGTCGCTGGCGGACGTCTTCCGGCAGCGCAGCGGCCATGATTTTGCCGGGGAATCCGAAGGGCTGGAGGCGAAGGAATGAATTCGTTGGCGGCAGCGCCGGAACTCGCACCGGTCGCACCACAGACAGCCGTGCCACCGGCATCACCGGAACTGACGCATCCGCGTCCGTGGCTGGTGGTGGGCACGCTCTTGCAACGGGAGTTTGTGAGATTCATCCGGCAGCGGCATCGGGTCTTTGGCGCGCTCGGCCAACCGCTGATATTTCTGATCTTGTTTGGGGCGGGGTTGCACGGATCCTTCCGCAATCCTCTGGTTGCGACAGAGCATACCTACTTTGAGTACTTCTTCCCAGGGACGCTGATTCTGATCCTGCTATTCACGGCCATCTTTGCGACCATTTCGATCATTGAGGACCGTCGGGAGGGGTTTCTGCAGTCGGTTCTGGTTGCTCCGGCGCCGCGTTGGACTATTGCCCTGGGTAAAATGCTCGGAACCGGGTCACTGGCTGTTTCGCAGGTGATCCTGTTTATGATCATCGCCCCATTAGTCGGAATTCCATTTGACCTGTTGGGGTGGGCCGGGGCGGTGGCGGTGATGGCCGTTATCGCGCTGGCGCTCACCGGTCTGGGATTTATGCTGGCCTGGTCGATGGATTCGGCGCAAGGGTACCACGCGATCATGAATGTCGCTTTGATCCCGATGTGGCTTCTTTCGGGGGCCTTCTTCCCTGCTTCGGGCGCAACCGGGTGGATGCGCGCGATCATGTTGGGAAATCCGCTGACCTACGGAACAGCCGCCGTGCGCCATATGCTTTATCTTAATAATCCCGCGATGACGGCGGGGCTGCCGTCACTGGCGGTCAGCCTTGCAGTAACCACCCTCTTCGCCGCCGCGGCCTTTGCCGGGGCCGTGTGGATCACCGGCGTTCATTTCAAAAAGCACCAGTAGTTGCGCTGACACTTGCGCCCGACACGCCAGTTCCAACGGTTGCGTGAACCGTTTCCGTGCGGGGCATTGGGCACAAACCCTGACCTGGAAGGGATTGCTGAAAAACCGGGCAGACAAGAGTGTCTGCCCCACTCTTGGTCATGGAAGTTCTTGTCTCTCAGTGGCGCCCACTCCTGTCCGCGCTACGCCTGGAAGCCAGAGGTCAGGGAATAGAGCGACTTGGGATGTGTATTAGGGGTGTCGTAACTGGGTGCCGGGACGGCGCAATGACCGGGTTAGCGGTCGGAATCGATGCGCCCCTTCCCCGCTCGAGCACTTGGTTGGCTCGAAGAATTCATGCACAGGTCTGGAAATACCCGGACCGGTCGTTAAATCCGTTGGGACTTCACACGGGTTGTGAAGTTGGGGAAAGGACGGTTGACATGAAGAAATTCGCCTGGCCGGCCGCTGTGGTGATCCTCTTGTGGGCCGGCGTAGCGTACGCGGGGAATCCGCCCGCAACGAATTGGGAGTCCGTTCTGGCATCCTGGTCGGCGCCAGACATCATGGTGCCGCGAGCCGCTTCAGGAGAGTACTCGGTCTTCGTCGAATCGAAGGATGTTCGCGCCGGTGATTCGGCACGGATCGGAATCTACCTCAAAAATGAACAGCCGCTTCGTTCGCTGGTAATCCCTTTAGTCATCCGTTCGATCGACCCGGGGGCGTTCTGCACTTCGGCCATCCCCTCGTTTGACCACACAGCAAGGATCAATGGGTATCTCAATGGGATCTACAATGGCGAGGTGATCTGGCCGGAGTTCACGAATCCCTGGCCTGACCATCCCGGGATCGGCGCACCCAGACCGCTGGACTACCTCTCCCCTGACTTCATTCTGTTCGCGAAGGGAAGGATTCTGTCTGAGAACAATCTCCCGGCTGGAGATGACGGAGTTCCCGGTTCCGGCCAACCATCCATCGTCATCGATATCGTCGCGAGCAACGTCGCCGGGCGGTTTGAAATCGACACGGCGATGATCGCGCCGCGCAACCGTCTTGTGTTTGTCCTGGGGCAAGATAATCCCGTTGTGGGCGTCGCGCCCGAGTTCACCAAAGGAGTCGTCACGATCCTCGCCAACGACGTCGCGATCGGTACCGAGGATTCTCTAGACACAGGCAGCGCACCGACAGACACGGCCACCATTGATCCCGGAATCGAAACCGGTGACTCGGACCCGGATTCGACGGCCGGTGAGATTGTTGGGGACATCGCGCCACCGGCAGGGGATTCGACTTCAAGCCAGGATACCACATCCTCTGATCCAGCAGAAGTGACGAGAATTGTCGAAAAGGGAGCTCTCGCGATCGCATCGGATGATGAAAGTGACCAGAACCCGACATCCGTCATCAAAAGCAAAGGTACAGCCGGACACTCACCGGCGACGGAGGGGGCGGTAACCAAGGTGTCTCTCTGCTCGAATTTTCCTAATCCCTTCAACGCTGGGACATCGATCCGATATGCCGTGACCGAGCAGACGACGATTAACGTGTCGGTTTATAACCTGCTGGGGCAAAAAGTGGCGACAATCGCCGAGGGTTCACGGTCTCCGGGCGAGTATTTCGCGATCTGGAACGCGGCCGACGGCCGCGGCAATCCGGTGTCGTCGGGTATCTACTTCTATCGCGTCCAATCCGGCAGCCGGACGGAAGTCGGCAAGATGATGCTGATCCGATAAGTGGACTTCCCAGACCTGCCTCCGGGACGGTGGGTTTGTGGCGCAGAAGGCGGCCTTCACTCCTCCGGGCCGCCTTTGTCTTTTCCCTTTTGACCTACCATCGGAGCGGCCTTGACCCTGATCGCCCGGCACCGTATGCTCTGCCCCAATGGTGACCGCCGTTGGCGGACATTCGACGATTCGGGTGTGGATTGTGAGTATGATAGCGAAATCGACAAAGGAGAGGGCACGATGCTCCGCGAAATTGGGTCATTTCGGTTGCCGTCGGCAGTGGCGCTTGGGGCGCTGTTGCTGGCCGGATCATCCGTCAGTTTTGGACAGGACGCCATGAAACCGCCAGTGGCACAGATCATCCCCAAGATCGATACGGTGAACGGCGACGTCCGCACCGACAACTATTTCTGGCTGCGCGAGAAGACAAGTCCCGAGGTGATCAAGTACCTCGAAGCCGAAAATGCGTACACAGAGAGTCTGTTGAAACACACCGAAGCGCTGCAGAAAACGTTGTATGATGAAATGCTCTCCCGCATCAAGGAAACCGACCTGGATGTGCCGGAGAAGAACGGCGATTACTATTACTACACGCGCACGGAAGAAGGGAAGCAGTATCCGATCCGTTGCCGCAAGCAGGGAAGTCTGGATGCGCCGGAGGAGGTTCTGCTCGATCCCAATGCACTCGGGCAGGGGCACAAGTTCTTCGATATTGGCGTGTTCAAGGTCAGCAACGATCACACAATGCTGGCCTATTCCGTCGATACGACCGGCTCTGAGGAGTATACTCTGTATTTCAAGGATCTCCGGAACAATGCCACATTCAAGGATGAGCTTCGCAACACGTCGACCGGTGTGGAGTGGGCCAGCGACAATCGGACAGTCTTCTACAATACGCTCGATCCCGCAAAGCGTCCGTTCAAGCTCTTCCGCCACATGCTCGGAGCCAGCCAGAAGAATGATGTCCTGATCTATCATGAGGCCGACGAGGCGTACTTTCTCGACATATCGAAGACCCGCAGCCGCGCGTACCTGTTGATCACGCTGGAGAGCCAGACAACATCCGAGGTGCGCTATCTGGCGGCAGACGACCCCACTGGGGAATTCAAAGTCCTCCAGCCGCGCAAGCACGAGATGGAGTACCACGTCGATCATCACGGCGACGACTTCTACATCGTGACCAACGACAAGGCACGCAACTTCCGATTGGCGAAGGCGCCCGTGGCCGATCCCGGGATGGCGAACTGGAGCGAAGTGATCGCGGGACGGGATGCGGTGAAGCTCGACGACATCGATGCCTTCGCGGATCATCTGGTGGTCTATGAGCGTGAGGGTGGACTCAAGAAGATCCGCATCCGCAGTTTCAGCTCAAGCGAAGACTTCTATGTGGATTTCGCGGAGCCGGTGTACACATACTCCCCCGCGCGGAATCCCGAATTCAACACGAAACTATTACGGTTCACCTATACATCGCTGGTGACACCGCGGTCGGTGTACGACTACGACATGACAGCCAAGACACGCGAATTGAAGAAGCAGTACGGGGTGCTCGGCGGGTACGATCCGTCGAAATACGCCTCCGAGCGCATCTTCGCCAAAGCCCCGGATGGCACGAAGGTTCCGATCTCGCTCGTGTACAGGAAGGGGATGGACCGCAACGGTTCCAATCCCCTCTTGCTTTACGGTTACGGCGCCTACGGCATCAGTTCCGATCCGAACTTCTCGTCCAACCGGCTCAGCCTTCTGGATCGCGGTTTCATCTACGCCATCGCCCACGTCCGTGGCGGCGGTGAGATGGGGCGGCCGTGGTACGATGACGGCAAGCTGTTACACAAGAAGAACACCTTCAACGACTTCATCGCCTGTGCCGAGCATCTGATCGACGAGAAATACACATCGACACCGAAGTTGGTCATCAACGGCGGCAGTGCCGGCGGACTGCTGATGGGTGCCGTGGTGACCATGCGGCCCGATTTGTTCGGCGTGGTGGTGGCGAAAGTGCCGTTTGTCGACGTGGTCAACACGATGCTCGACGAGTCGATCCCGCTGACCGTGATCGAGTTTGAGGAATGGGGCAATCCCAAAGAGAAGAAGTTCTACAATTACATGAAGTCATACTCCCCGTACGATAATGTCACAGCAAACAAGTATCCGACGATGTTGATCACCGCCGGTTTGAACGACCCGCGCGTGGGGTATTGGGAACCGGCCAAGTTTACCGCGAAGTTGCGCACCATGAAACAGGACGACAATGTTCTGCTCTTGAAGGTCAACATGGGCGCCGGACATGGCGGTTCATCCGGGCGGTATGATTATCTGAAAGAGATCGCGCTGGATTACGCATTTATTCTCGATCGGTTGGGGTTGGCAAAGTAGGGTGCGCGGGTGGCAAGTGAATCCTGTCCGCACGAATCACCCACCCTTGTGCCGGTCAGCCCTACGGGCTGACGGCTGCTGCGACGATGAGCGCTGTGGCCCCTGCAGACACGGTCAGCCCGAAGGGCTGACCCGCACAGGCTAACCGCGAGTGGAAGCAGATTTTTCAACAGCCTCGGTGCCCCACCCGACAGGGTGGGAAATACTCCGTATGGCCTGCACGGGTGATGGTAGAACGAGCATGACCAAAGGAATGCTCCGCCCAACTTCTTAGTGGGATCGGTTCTGAGCAGACTTTACGGATGAACCCACCCTCTCGGGTGGGGCACCAGAGCAGGGGCATCCTACCCATGCCACCATCCAGATTGAGCGTAAATACCGATGGCGGATCCGTTGGACCCGCCATCACTGCGTCCCTATCGGAGACCGGGCCGATTACAATCAGTCCCCGCCGGGTTATCGAATACCTGTGATCAATTCGGCCGCACCGGCATTGCTGATCCTGCCGACTTGGGATCACCCAACTGCGATTTGCCCCGATGGCCGTTGCCTCCGAATATCTGGTCGACCGCCTCCTTGTCGACGTCCATGATGTATGGAATGCCGCTGACCTTGGCGGCCTCGGGCGTGAGGGCAGCGAGATCGTCGCGCGACATATACTCCAGAGCAAAGCGGCGGCTGCCAGCCATGAGCTGGCGCAGACCCTGAGCGAGACGTTCGTAGTACGTGTACAGTCCGATCGCTCCCGGCGGGAGGCGGTCGAAGTCGGCATCGCCAAGTTCCTTGCGCAGATCGCTGGCCGTAACGAAGATCTGATCGATCGTATCACCGAACCGTTCGACGTAGACGGGCAATTGCTGATCCCGGATTGCCTGACCGATGGTCTTGCCGACCATGGCCGCAGCGATCGGCGCGCGGGCCATGCCGACCAGCTTCACAAACGGAGCACCCATCGCCAAACCCTTGAATATCTGATCTTCAAACGTGAATCCGCCAGCGACCGCGAGAGTTGGGACGTACTGACCTGCGGCCTGCAGACGGGTCGCGTACTGGTGAAGCAGTGAATGCAACTCGAGCGGCGGCACACCCCATTCATTCATCATCCGCCACGGGCTCATGCCGGTGCCACCACCGGCGCCGTCGACGGTCAGCAGGTCGATACCATAGCGGGAGGAGAAGACAATGGCGCGGGCCAGATCGACCGGCCGATAGGCGCCGGTCTTGAGGAAGATGTACTGGGCGCCGGTCTTGCGCAGATTCTCGACCGCCTGCGCGAAGGCATCCTCGGTCACCATGCCGACGCGCGAGTGGCGCTCGAATTCCTTGAAGGCGCCGTGCTCGAAGGCCCGGATGACATTCGGGTCGGTTGGATTCGGCATGACGATGTAACCGCGCTCGTAGAGCATCTGCGCTTTTTTCAAGTTCCGGATCTTCACTTCGCCGCCGATGTCTTTGGCACCTTGTCCCCACTTCATCTCGACGCATTCGACGCCGAGCTTTTCGATGGCGTACTGGTGCACGCCGAGGCGGGTGTCTTCGATATTGGACTGGACGATGATGGCGCCGTAGCCGTCGAGCTGGTGGTCCTTGAAGAGATTGACGCGGCGCTTGAGGTCGACCGTGTCAATGACCCGGCCATCACGGATGATCGATTCGACGTCCATGCCGGCGACGTTCTCACCAATCGTCAAGCCGGTTCCCGCGAGCGCGGAGCCGATGGCCAAGCCTTCCCAATTGTTCTTGGCGATGTCGGTCGAGCCGATACCGGGAATGATCCACGGATAGCGGAACTTGAGCTTCTTGTCATGTCCAAAGCGGACTTCGAGATTCACCGCAGGGAAGATGGCTTTGTCGGAATCGGCTGCCACACCGAATGCGCCCGCCGCAGTGCCCATGATGTTGAGGTGCGAATAATCGAGCGGGTAGTCCTTCTCGGCCGCGGTTGTGATTACGCCGAACGGCTGGGGATAGATCACCTCGTGTCCCCGGAAGGCCGATTTCCCGATTTCGCACATGCCGATACACCCGTCGACGCAGGTCACGCACATTCCCGAGGTGTGCACGATCGAACCTTCGGTCCGGTTCTTCGTCAGGGTTGCGGCCGACGTATTGACTCTGGACAGTGACATCTTAATCGCTCCTTTCAACCGTCAATGATTTCATCTTCATAGCCTATGCGATCATTCCCGTGTGGCACGCGTTGCCGGACGGCCTCAGTCTTTCTTGATCTCGCAGGCGACACACGGTGTCATGTAACACATCATATCATCAAATTGCGGCTTCTCCACGCAGGGCGGTTCCAGATTACCGCACCCGCCGCAGATGGCCTTCTCCGGCTGGTTATAGGTGCAACGAAGCTGGCAGGCCGGGCAGACGTAGATACATCCGCCACAGAGCCGGCAAACCTCGGATTTGACATCGAACGGTGTGCCGAGACTGCGATGCTCGCCACGGCCGCGGAAACCGATCGCGTGCGCCATCATCTGTTCGGAACACATGCGCACGCACAGCCCGCAGAGAATGCAATCCTCGTGCTCCTGCCGGAAACGCTGCTGCCGTACGCCATGCTCTGAGGCGAGATCCTGAATGACCTTCGACTGCGGGCAGGTGCCGAGCAGCAATTCGATCACCATCTTGCGGGCCTTGACCACACGCGCCGAGGAGGTGCGCACAATCAAACCTGCTTCTGCGGGATAGGTGCAGGAACTCACGAGGCGCGACTTGGGGCTCTCGCCGATCTCCACAACACACAACCGGCAGGCGCCGTACGGCGACAGGCCTTCCATGTGGCACAGCGTGGGAATCGGAAAGCCGAGAAACTTGGCGGCTTCGAGGACGGTTGTCCCCTCCTCAACGGTGACATTCAATCCGTTAATCTTCAGTGTGATCACAGGGCAACTCCCTCCACGACCGGAGCCTCGGCTTTGGTCTTCGTTGGCTGGGTGAATTCGAGATCGCAGCGCAGACATCGTCCGGCCTCGCGGCGCGCGTCCTCGGTGGACAGGGTTCCGTCGACTTCGGCGAAACTGCGCCGCCGGGCCTCGACATCAACGTGGGGCACTCTGGCGCGGTGGCCGTTGCCATTGCCGTCTCCCGGAGGTCCCATCGGTTCGACGTAAATGTGCGGCAGACGGGCAGTCCCCGGCTGGCGAAGAGTTGTGCCGGAAAGATACCGGTCAATCATCACCGCGGCCTTCTTCCCCGCCGCGACCGCATCGATCACCGTGTTGGGTCCGGTCACCACGTCACCGGCGGCAAAGACCCCGGTGCGATTGGTGAGCAGAGTCGCCGGGTCGGTATTAACTGTGCCGGACTTGCTCATCTCGATCAAGCTGGAGCTGGCGGCGCGGATGCAGTCGGTGTCCGAGCCTTCGCTGATCGCGACGATCAAGGTATCCAGCGAGGCGGTGAACTCGGTTCCGGGAAGAGCTTCCGGTTGCGGCCGGCCACCAGCATCGCGAGGGCCAAGTTTGTTGCGGAGGAATTCCACTCCCGTCAAGCGGCCATCTTTCGCCAGGATTCGCATCGGGGTGACCAATGATTCGAGGATGACACCTTCCTCGATGGCGGCTTCGATTTCTTCGGCAAAAGCCGGCATCTCCGCCCGGGTGCGGCGGTAGAAAAGCGTGACGGTCTTGACTTCTTTCTGCCGGAGCGCCATGCGGGCGGCGTCGACCGCCGAGTTTCCACCGCCAACGACACCAACGTGGCCGCGAGCCAGCGCGAATCCACCGGTATTGAATGCTCGCAGGAATTCGATGGACGGATAAATGCCCGGGGTGTCTTCACCGGGAAGCCCGAGGCGCAGGCTCTTATGCGCGCCGATCGCGATCAGCACCGCCTTGTAGCCATCCGACTGGAGACTGTCGATCGTGAAGTCGCGTCCGAGGGCGGCGTTGCAGCGCACCTCGATATTCTCATCGAGGATCGACTCGATTTCTTTGCGAATCACATCGGGCGGGAGGCGGTAGGCCGGGATGGCGCTATAGAGCATGCCGCCGGGTTTCGCCGCCTGCTCAAAGATCGTCGAGCGATAGCCGCGCAATGACAGGTGATGGGCCGCCGTCAATCCGGCGGGGCCGGAACCGATGATCGCCACTCGGGGAGAATTCGCATCGGGATAACCGGTCCGTAGTGGCCGGTAGGACGACGGGTCGACGCGATCGGTAACGAAGCGCTTGAGGGCGCGAATCGCGATCGCCTCACCGCCATGTTCCCCCGCCCGGCAATGCTCCTCGCAGGGATGATTGCAGACGCGGGAGCAAACTGACGGGAAGGGATTGGCCTCGCGAATCACGCGGTAGGCTTCCTCGTACTCGCCACGCCGGATGTGAGCGACATAGCGCCAGGCCTCGGTGCCCGCGGGACAGGCCGACTGACATGGTGCTCCGACCAGGTCTTTGCAGACGTGGGCGTCGCACTTTTTGTCCCAGACGTGGCGTTCGCACTCCTCACGGAAATAGCGCAGCGTGCTGAGGACCGGGTTGGGTGCAGACTGCCCGAGGCCGCACATAGTCGTATCCTTGACCGTGTTGGCGAGTTCTTCGAGCAGATCGAGTTGGTCGAAGGTCCCCTTGCCTTTCGAGATATCCTCGAGGATTTCGTACATGCGTTGCGTTCCCTTGCGGCAGGTGAAGCATTTGCCGCAGGATTCGTCCTTCAAAAACGACATGAAGTATTTGGCGACGTCCACCATGCAGGTGCGTTCGTCCATCACGATCATGCCGCCGGAACCCATAATAGAACCGGCCTTCATGAGACTGTCGTAGCTGACCGGGAGGTCGAATGATTTTGCCGGGATGCAGCCACCGGAGGGTCCGCCGGTCTGCACGGCCTTGATTTTGATATCCTCAACCGGCCCGCCACCGATGTCGTAGATGATGTCCTTGATCTTGATGCCCATGGGCACTTCGACCAGGCCGGTGTTCTTGATCTTGCCGACGAGGCTGAAAATTTTGGTGCCGGTGTTTCCGGTTGTCCCGATGGCGGCGAATTGCGCGGCACCCATTTTGATCATGGCCGAGACATTGGCCCAGGTCTCGACATTGTTGATTGCCGTCGGTTGCCCCTCGATACCTTTTTGTACCGGGTACGGGGGGCGCTGGCGCGGTTCGCCGGTGCGGCCCTCGATCGAGGCGATGAGCGCGGTTTCCTCGCCGCACACAAAGGCGCCGGCCCCCTGAACCAGGTCGATGTCGAAGGAGAAGCCTGTACCGAGGATATTGTCACCGAGCAGGCCGAACTCGCGCGCCTGCCTGAGGGCAACGCGCAGGTTTCGGATCGCGAGCGGATATTCGGCGCGTACGTAAACAACGCCTTCGGTGGCGCCGGTGGCAAAGGCACCAATCAGCATGCCTTCAAGAATGCTATGCGGGTTGCCTTCGAGGACACTGCGGTCCATGTAAGCACCGGGGTCTCCCTCATCGGCGTTGCAGACCAAAAATTTGCGCGTCTTCTTCTGTCTGGCCAAGAGCTCCCATTTGAGGCCGGTCGGGAAACCGGCGCCGCCCCGTCCGCGCAATCCGGAAGACTTCACTTCTTCGATGACCCAGGTTGGATCTCTGCGCAACAGCACGCTGGCGAGCGAGGAGTAGCCTCCGGCTTCGAGGTACGTCTCGATGCGAATCGGGTCGACCTGTTCGCCGCGCGCCAGCAGTGTGCGGGTTTGGCCTTTGAAGAACGGAATGTCCTCCTGCCGTTCGATGGTCTGCCCTTTCTCGTCAACGTACAGCAGGTCCTTGAGAATCCGGTCCTCGGCGACGGCGGCGACGATGCGGGCCATGTTGGCCATCGTGACTTTTGGATAGAATGTCCCACGAGGCAAGACCAGGACCGACGGCTCCAATTCGCAGAAGCCGTGGCAACCGGTGACGCGGAGCCGTAACTTTCGGGTCAGGCGCAGTTTGAGGATTTCACGGCGCGCGATGCGAATCAGGTCGTTGGCGCCGCTCGCCTGGCCGCAGGTGCCGGCCGGGATGATGATGATCGGCGACGGCCGCCGCTCTGCGGCCAGCGACTTCTGGAGCGAGTGCAGTTCGTCAATAGATGCCAATCTTGCCATAAGCCAACCTCATTTAACCAGCAGTTCGCGTTGAGGGCCGGCCCGCAATCTCCGGCTCATTCAGATCAAGGGCGTGTCCATTGCAGCCACGCCGGGTGCACAGTTGCAGAATGCCGGCGTCTTCGATCAGCATGACCGCCATCGGAGATCCGCATTCGGGACAGAGCCCCGCACCGTGAAGTTCCTCGGAGCAGTGGGTACAGTGAAGCGGGGCAATCGAGTCCAACGGGATTTCGGCCTGGGACTTGCAATTGTGACTGCCGTAGAGAGATGACAGGCGCACCCAGCCGCGGCTCCCATTCATCGGCGTTTCGAGGTGAATCGAGGGATGGCCATCGATGGGGGTCGAGGCATCCATGAGCGATTGGTGACACTTCGGGCAGCTCACGGTTATCGGGAAATTGCGTTCATCAGAAGCAGGCTCTTCGCCCTGTGTACCCATGCGCGCCTTGTCGAGAATCCGGCGGACCTTGGCGGTGGAAACATTCGAATTGTAGCGGCCATCGACGGTGACCATGGGTCCGAGGGCACAGGCGCCGAGGCAATTGACGGTTTCAAATGTGAATTCGCGATCGGGAGTCGTCTCGCCTGGTTCGACCTGAAGCTGGGTCTTGAGTTCCTGGACGACATTGGGCGCACCGCGAACATGGCAAGCGGTGCCCACGCAGGCGCATAAGTGATGCTTGCCGCGCGGGGTCAGGGTAAACGCGCGATAGAATGTGGCAACGGAATAGACGTCCACGAGTGAGCGGCGGCTCTTTTCCGCCACGGCCTGGAGCGCTTCCGGGGAAAGATATCCATACTTCTGCTGGACCTCCTCCAACACCGAAATCAGCGCGCCGCGCCGGTCAGCATGTTTCTCGACAACGCGGGATACTTCTTCTGCAATCATGTCTTCCTCACCTATGAAGCCGAACGTAGCGTTCCTATCTTCCAGAGCTCTCAGCGATACTTCTCACAGTGCCAGACGCCCCCCAGCGGCTTGGGGTCGGCACAGGTAAAGCGATCCTTGCAGTGGCGGCAAAGGCCGCTAAATTCCTCGCGCGGCGGGCGATCCGGCCGTCGCGGAGTTGTGCCTTTTTTCCCCTCGGGCTTGCCCTTCGGGCTCATGGTCTGCGGCGGGCGACCGCATCCTGGCCATCGACGGCCGGTCCGTCGAGCGCTACAGCTTCCAGCAGGCCAGCGGCCTCCTGTACGGCAAGCCCGGCTCCTCGGTCGATCTGCGCATCCTCCGCTCCGGGAACGGGGCAACCATCATGCCGTCAAGGCCATATGAGTCAAGCAACTGGGTATTCTTTGTCACTCCGGGTCGCGTGACAGAAATGTGGTCAATTTCCCCGAATGAAAAGTGAGATTATGACTGATAGGTCGTCAAATCTCTATGACAGCGGCGCCGGACAGTCATGCGGAGAATCGTCCGGAAATGCGGGGAATTCGGAATCGGCGGGGAGGAATTACCCGGTGGACGGAGTGGAATTAGTGGACTATGGCTCGTCGGGGACGCCGGAGAGCTTCAGCTTCTCGCGGAGGGTTTTGCGGTCGATGCCCAGAATTTCTGCAGCTCGGGTTTTGTTGCCATCGACAGAGGCCACGACATTGCGGATGTGGTCGGCCTCGACCTCGGCGAGCGTGCGGTGAACGCCGCTCTCGCGAAGCGCGCGGAATCGCATCAGTGACGGCAAATCCGGGACTTCGATCAAGTCCCCTTCGCTCATTACGACCAGCCGCTGGATCACGTTTTCCAGTTCACGAACATTGCCGGGCCAGTAGTAATTCCGCAGGACGTCGAGAGCATCCTCGGAGAATCGAGGGGCGGGTCGGCCCTGTTCGCCGGCGAATTTCTCGGCGAAGTGGCGGATCAGCAGAATGATGTCGTCCCCCCGCTCGCGGAGCGGCGGGATGGAGATCGTGATGACATTGAGGCGGAAGTACAGATCATCCCGGAACATCCCCTTCTTGACCAGCCCGAGGAGATCCTTGTTGGTCGCG
>JACRMA010000085.1:0-15287 GCA_016235085.1 Candidatus Zixiibacteriota bacterium | reverse complement strand
CAGAATGCGCACATCGACTTTCCGACTCTTGGTGTCGCCGACGAGACAGACATGCTTGTCCTGCAAGACACGCAGGAGCTTGACCTGCATGGAGAGGCTGGTTTCGCTGATCTCGTCCAGGAAGATAGTGCCCCCATCGGCGGTCTGGAAGAATCCGGCGCGCGTTTCGGTGGCACCGGTGAAGGCGCCTTTGAGGTGGCCGAAGAGTTCGCTCTCAAGAAGTGTTTCCGGGATGCCACCGCAGTTGACGGCGACAAACGGGGCCGCCCCCCTGGGACTTCCGTAGTGGATAGCGCGTGCCAGCAGTTCCTTGCCCGTGCCACTCTCCCCGGTGATCAGGACAGTGGCGGCCGTGCCCGCCGCCTTGGTGACCGCGGCGAAGACGTTTTGCATCGCCTCCGAGGCAGCGATGAACCCGTGCTTGGAGGCCGGAGACTGTGCGATGGCCAGTTGCTGCGCGCGCAACGCCGGCAGGCGATCCAATGCACGGCGGACCGCCGCCAGCAATTCATCGGCACTGAATGGTTTGGCCAGGTATTCCTCCGCCCCGGCCTTGACTGCGGCGACGGCTCCTTCGATGGAAGCGTAGCCGGTGATCATCATGACCTCTGTGGTCTTGAAGTTTTCCCGGACATGGCGTACCAGATCCAATCCGGGGGAACTCGGCATCTTTTGGTCCGTAATCACGAGGTCGACGCGGCTGCCTTCGAGAAGCTTGACCGCCTCCGCGACACCGGCAGCGGTCAGGACGCGGAACCCCGCGGCGGACAGATTGCGACGGATGACCTCGAGCGTATCCGGGGAATCATCTACTACCAGGATGGTTGTCTTAGCGGCTGGCGCGAGCAATTGTCTGAATCTCCGGGATCGTGATAGAATCCACTCACCATCCCCGAGACCAGTTTACAACATATTCGGAGGCTGGACAACCATCCGCCATGGTTTCGTGACAAAGCCATGGCAACTGACGACCGGTCTACTTCAGACGGATCAGTTGGCTTTCTTTCTCGGGATCGTGGAGGACGACGGCATCAACACCATCGGCAATCAGCAGTGCTTTCTCGGCAGGCCCAAATCCTTGCCAGGTCTTGATGGTATCGATCAGGCCCGTGGCGGTCTGGGAGTGGTGTGCGAGGTATCCGTTGACGGCCTTGCGGCAGTGCTCGGTCTGCCAATACAGGTACCAATTACAGATTTGCAGCTTCTCCGAAATGGGCAGATCACAGATCACTTTGATGGTTGAATCGGCTTTGATTTGTTCGTAAACGGCGGGAACGTCCATGCGCGAAAGCTCGATCGGCCCCCGGATATAGAGCACGTAGATGGCGACAGCGAGCAGCACCTCCCCGGCGCTTATGATCACCATGCGAAGGAGGCGGCCGATGCGGCGCTGAGTGTAGGAAAGGACGGCTGCGAAACCAATGCCGATCAGAACTGCCAGACAGAGTTGGGCAACGATCACGAAGCGTGCCGGGGTGCGCGAGAGGCTGAAATACGGGACAACGCCGTACAGCCACCGATAAGGCAGCCATCCGTCGAGGTAAACTCGGTCACCGAGCGCCAGACTCGGCCCCAACGATAGAATCAGGAATATTCCGGCCAGCGCGGCCCATTTGCGCCGGGACTTGTGCGCCGGGTACAGGAGAGCCGCTAACGCGAGGCCGAGGATCAGCCAACCGAGGAAGACCTCGCCCGGCTCCGGCTGCTGCATCCGGCTGGAAGGAACGATGAAGTCGGGCAGGCTGGCCGAGCGGGGAATGCTGTCCCGCCAGGTCAGCGGCCAGGCGGCACGCGCGTTCTTCAGGCTGATCAAAAGCGGAAGCGCCAACGGGATCGTCGCGAGCGCGCCTAACAATCCACGCCAGATCAATCGCCCACGTTCAGGGTGAGCCCAGATTTGTCTTACCGAGAGTAGCAGGTAAAGGACCAGAAAGCTGCCGACCTGCATAGCATTGGTCAGCGAGGAATACAATTGGATGGTGAAGAAGACGCCCGCCCAAATCAGATCGGACCACAGCGAAGAATCGAGAAATCGCAGCGAGAAATAGATCGCCAGAATCCCCCAACCGAGAAACAACAGATTGAGATGCTCCAGATGAAAGAGGAAATAGGGTGAGAATGTGAAAACCAGGCTGCCGGCGAAGGCCGCCAGGCTGTAGCCAGTGACATACCGAATGAGGGCAAACGAGGCCAGCCCGCCAACCATGAACGACAGGAGCACAAACAAATTGTATAGCAAGGGGGCGTTGATGGGGATTCCGCTCACCGACGACACGAGGATCGCCAGCATGTTGGTGAACAGACAAGAGTGGTGGGCCAGTTCGGTTCCGTAGGGGAAATAGATAACATCGGTCCAAAACGGGGATTGATGGAGTTGGAACAGAGCGATCTTGGTCCACCAGAAAAACCAGATGAATTGGCACTGATCACCGGAGCCGCTCCCACGGGGCGTGAAGTGGAGAGCATTGGCGAGCAACGGGCGTGTGGCAATGATGGCCAGAAGCAGATAGGTCACGCTGAGTCCAGCCCACAGGAGGATCGAACGCCGGAGGTGACGGACAGGAGGATGATGGGATGATCCCAACGTTACCATCGTGCTCCGGTAAACAACTTCGAGATGGTGGGCAGAGTCCACCCCCCTACGGCTTGATGAAAAACCACGAGCAATCGAGGCGCTGTCGCAGCAGTGAGGCGGAGATTGCTTCGCTCCGCTCGCAATGACGTCACGAGTATCCCGGAGCTAATTGTATCCCATGTCATTGCGAGGAGCGTCTCCGCCGAAGGCGGAGGGAGCGACGAAGCAATCTCGTGCGTTCCTTGTTCCAGTCTACGATTAGCAGGCCTTTTCAACAGCCCCCCTGCGGCTCGGTTCCACTCGGTGAGCATGGTATTCATGTTCGATTCCATTTGCGGATATGTGCGCGCAGTGTCGCGCACAATTCCGAAGACTTGCACCGAGGGCGGGCGAGTCCCGCCGCTATAACTGGGCTTGCACAGCGGACGGTGAAGCGTGCACGGCCGTCCGCAGAATACTCAGGAAAACTTCTGCCGGAGGCCGGACTTGAACCGGCACGCCCCATACGGGACAAGGGATTTTAAGTCCCTGGCGTCTGCCATTCCGCCACTCCGGCGCTGACGGACGAAACGCAAATGGGCGGCGCCCAGCAAGCGATTCCCCTTCAGACAGGGGCTTGACGATTTCGAAGGATTGAAAAAGGCGGGTTCCGGATTTGAACCGGAGCATAGAGGTTTTGCAGACCTCTGCCTTACCACTTGGCTAACCCGCCGTCGAAGTATCTGCCACCGCTGGTAAAATCGGTGCCGATGGGCCGAAAGTCAAATGCGACCCCAACCCCTTGCCTGCCAACAAAAAACCCGGCTCGGGAGCACGCCACCCTGTGGCGCATGGAGACCGGACCGAGATTTAAAGAGCGGGAAACGGGATTCGAACCCGCGACATTCACCTTGGCAAGGTGACGCTCTAGCCAACTGAGCTATTCCCGCCTCACCTGGGCCTACTATAGCGCTGAACCGGGCATCTGTCAACCCAGATTTCTCATGTCGTGGAAAAGCCTGCTCGAGGTTCTAATAGGTCCCCTTCAGCCATGGTGCCATTTTCTGAATACGGGCTGCCGGAGTGCGTAAGTGTTCAGCGTCGAGTTTGGTAGCGTAAATGACGGCTTTCTCCCACCAAGCCATGACCGCAAGTGAGTCGATGGACAGGGCCGAATCGGCGTAGAGCAAAGCGCGATCAGCCTGACCACTTTTCCGCAGTATTTCCGCCATGAACATGTATGGAGTGGGGAAATCGCCCGGTCCCTGGCTTTGGATTTTCGAGAAGCGATCGAAGGATTCCTGGAATTTATCGCTCATCATAAGATTCAGCGCGTTGTTTAAGTCGTGGGCCAACTGGATGGACGGCCAGACTTCATCGGTGCCCTGATAGACACCTTTGCGATGGGAGATCGCCAGCATCTTTACACCACCCCGTGGCGTGAATAAGAGCGTGTAATAGTTCCGCCGGAACTTCTTGTGTACGATCAGCGCCCGCTCTGCAGGAGCCGATGGCTTGTGTCCTGTGGAGAAGAGTATGTAATCGGGGTCACGGCTAAGAATATAAGTTGCGTTGTAATTGCGCTCGCGCCATGTCGAAACGTTACCTGGGATCGCTTCCGGGTGGCGTGCCACTGTCGAATCGGTTAGCCCCAGCATGTCGATGACGCAGTGGCCAAGGAGGCCAAATGAAACCCTCCCGATCGTAGAAACAGCTATCGAGAAATTGGACTGATCCGTTTCCTTTAGATTTTCGGCGACTTCGCTCATCTTGCTCACGAGGGACAGTTCCATGTCGCGGATTCGTGCCAGCTCCGGGGTAAAGCGTCTGGCAATCCAACCGAGGGCCACAATACTCGAAATCGCCAGGAGCACTGTGCCAGGCACGAAGAAACGATGTGCCTTAAGCACATCACCACCCACGAAGACGATGTAGGCAAGGTACACCAGCCAGATTGCGGGAATCGTCCGCCAGCGCCTGGGCAGGATGCGCAGCGAAAGGACCGCGAGAAGCGCCGCGACGCCGAAGAACCCGTACTGGCGCAGATAGAGCCAGGCGTAATCGAATCCACTCTGGAGGTACTCCAGACCCAAACCGGTCCTGGCATAAAACGGATTGGGCAAGAGCGATCCGTAGTACCAGATCTTGAAGACGGCGAACGGCAGAAGCAAAACAATTCCGGCGGCGAGGCGGATGGCGTTCGGCAGACCTTCTCCCCAAACCCACTCCGCCAATACCAACAATCCCCAGATCAGCGCTCCCTCGGGACGGCTCAGGCAGGCGATAGTCAACGCGGGGATGGTCAGCGACGACCGCCGTACCCACCACCAGACCGCGAGGCCGACCCAGAACGCAAACCACGCGGTTTCCAGTCCGGAAACTGACCAGTAGGCCACGGAGCCGTTGCCCGCGACCAACAGTGCGGCGGCAACCGCTGGTCCTACGCCGTTTCCCCAGCGGAGCTCCTGCCAGGCGGCGCGGACCCAAAGACCGGTTAGGATGATCAGCCCAAGCCCGGAGGCAATACCCAAGAACTTGGCGACCGGATCAAAGGCAAGGTTGAAGCTGCCGGCCAGGACGAGCAGGATCACCCAGAGGAAGTTGGTGTACCCCTCGACGTGCTCACCGGCATTGAAGACCAGCCCCTCACCGCGAAGCACGTTGGCGGCGTAGCGGTAGGAGATGAATGCGTCGTCCTGCGTAAACCAGAGACTGCGCGCCTGGTAGATGAAGACGGCACAGGCGACCAGAAGCCCGATCGCCAGAATCAGCTTTTCTGCGGGGAAATCGCGAGCCCGCAGTCGCTTGGCGTCCGGGGTTCTTCCTGCAGACGACTGCCTCCCAGGCTTGGTCGGTTTGGCCATGACGAATCAAGACCAGCGGCGCCTCGTTGCTCCGGCTGGGGAAGCCAAGGAAAGCAAACGGTGGTCCGGTTGCAACGGTGAAGCACGAATGCAGCGGCAGCGGAATCGAGATGCGGCAATGCCGTTAGTACGATCCCAGTAACCAAGGGGCGAGCTTGCGCAGCTGGGCTTCGGTCGCCTCGAGACGCACGGTGTCTTGTTGTGCGTGATAGATGACCGCCTTCTCCCACCATGCCATGACGGCAAACGAATCGATCGCGATAGCCTCGTCGGCGTATTGCAAGGCCAGCTCCTTGGCGCCCTGGCTGCGGAGGATTTCCGCGAGGATCATGTCCGGAAACGGAAAATCCCCTGGTCCTTCCTGTCGAAGACGGGACAAGAGGTCGTACGATTCTCTGGACTTGTCGGTGATGAGCAGACTGATCGCGTCATGGATATCCGAAGCGAGCTGGCTCGATGGCCAGACTTCATCCAGGCCTTGAAATACGCCCTTGCGACGGGAGAGTACCTGCATTGTCCCACCGGCGACGCGGGGCGGGTACATGACGGTGTAGTAGTTCCGACGGTACTTCTTGTGCAGCACCAAAGCGCGTTCGGCCGGTGCCGAGGGTTTGAGGCCGGTAGAGAACAGAATGTAATCGGGATTCTGGCGCAGGACGTAAGTGGCGTTGAAATTGCGCTCCCGCCAGGTTGAGGTCAGGCCGGGAACGGACTCGGGATGCCGGGCAATTGTCGAATCGGTGAGCCCGAGCATGTCGATCACGCGATGGCCGAGCAGCTCGAAGGAGATCTTCCCAATGGTTGAAGTGGCGAGTGAGAAGTTCGTTTGGTCGGTTGACAGCAGATCAGCAGAGATGTCGCCCATGTTACCAACCAGGTCCAGTTCTTTCCCCCGGATTCGCAAAATAGAGTCCAGCGGCCACAGAAGAGTCCAGGCGCTCAGCCCCAACCCGATGCCGCTCGCCAGCCATACGGATAACGTCGTAGGTGCGAATCGTCTTGTCAGCCACCCCACCGACACCATCGTCGCAACTGCCATCAGCGCCGTCGTCGGGACGAAGAATCGATGCGCCTTCAATACATCGCCGCCAACGAGCACAATGTAGATTGTGTAGAGAATCCAGATCGCGGGAACAGTCCGCCAACGCCGGGGGAGCACCCAAAGAGAAATCAACACGAGAAGGGCGAGCACGCCGAACAGGCCATACTGGTTGAGATACAGCATTGTGTAATCCAGCCCGCTGGCGAAGTATTCAAAGCCAAGTCCCGTCTTGGCATAAAACGGGTTGGGCAGAAGCGATCCGTAATACCAGATCTTGAAAATCGCATACGGTACCAGCAACACGGCACCGGCGGCCAGCCGTAGCGCTCTGGGCAATCCATCGCCCCAGATCCATTCCGCCACAACCAACAAACCCCAGATGAGCGCTCCCTCGGGACGGCTGAGACAGGCGATCGTAAGTGCGGCAATCGTCAACCATGATCGCCGGACCCACCACCAGACTCCGAGGCCGGCCCAAATCGCAAACCAGGAGGTCTCCAGTCCCGAGACCGACCAATAGGCGACGGAGCTATTCCCCGCCAGCAGAAGTGCGGCCGCGACACCAGGTGCCGTGCCGTCGCCCCACTCCAGCTTTCGCCAGGCTATACGCACCCAACTTCCGGACAGGATAATCAGGCCCATACCCGAAGCGATTCCAAGGAGCTTGGCAACAGTATTGAACGCCAGGTTCAGGCTTCCACCGAGCATCAGCAGAATCACCCAGAGGAAGTTGGTATATCCTTCGACCTTCTCTCCCGCGTTGAAAACCAGCCCATCGCCGCGCAGCGCATTGGCCGCGTAGCGGTACGAGATGAATGCATCATCCTGCGTAAACCAAAGATCGCGGACTTGATAGAGGAAGAGCACCGTCGCGATGAAAAGGCCAATTCCCCAAAGCCAATTTTGGTCCGGAAACCGACGTGCATATGACGGTGATTTCACTTGTAATCTGGCGACCGATGATGCCGACCCGTCACTATTCGCTCTGGTCATGGCTTGGCAGCGGGCGTGCTTCTGCGCTGCGTCCCGCAGAGCCAAGGAAGCAAACCCAACGGCATCGAGCAATTACGAACAGCGCCGCAATTGTCTGTGGGGAGGCGAAGATCGATGCCAGAACGTGTTCAGGAGGCAACAGCGGGAACCGGCTCATGATGAGCATGGCGCAGCCCGGCCGATTCGGTGTTGATCCACGGGAAGGATTGCGTCGTCAACACCTCGATGAAGATGTTCACAAGATTGGGGTCGAATTGGCTACCCGCGCAGTCCATGAGTTCCTTGCGGGCGTCCTCCCAGGTGCCGGCCGTCCGATAGGGCCGGTCCGAAGTCACGGCATCAAATGTGTCCACCACGGCGAGGATACGGCCTTCGATGGGAATCTTATCACCAGCCAATCCGGTCGGGTATCCTTTGCCGTCATAGCGCTCGTGATGGTAATACACGTACGGCACCGCCGGTTTCAAAAAGGGAACATCCTGAATGATGGTCGCCCCGATTTCGGGATGACGCTTCATCAATTCGAACTCTTCCGGAGTCAGCGGGGCCGGCTTGTTGAGGATATGGTCGGGCACACCGATCTTTCCGATGTCGTGAAGCGTGCATCCGATCCACAGATCGAAGAGCTGCTCGACACCCCAACCCAACCGGCGGGCAATCGCCTGCGCCAGCACCTTGACGCGGTCGGTGTGGCCACGCGTGTATGGATCACGCGTCTCAATCGCGTTGGCCAGCGCCGCCACGGTGTCCATGTAGGCGCTTTGCACGTTTTTGTAGAGGCGGGAGTTCTCAATGGCGATGGCCGCCTGGGCGGCGGTGATTTCAATCGAACGCATCGTGCCTTCGCTGCAGGGGCCGGCATTCGACTTGCGGATCAGATTCAGCACTCCGATGACGGAGCCTTTCGCGATCAATGGCTGGCAGATGAGATCGTGTTCCCGGAGTCCGCATTCGAACATGTCGGTCTGGCGTCCGCTGAGAACGATGGTGCGTCCGGTGGCCAGGCCGGTTTGAACGGCCGGCGTGACACCCTTGAGGAAATCGAGGTACGTGGGATTGTGTGTCAGTTCACTCTCGCCGTCCATGACCTGCAACTGCAGGGAGGGACGGGATCCTGTGCGCAGGAGAATCGATGCCGCCTGAACGGAGAATTCGCGCCGGACGGTTTCGATGACCATGCTGAGCAGCTGGTCGAGTTCCAGGGTTGATCCGATGGCCCGGACCAGTTCGGAGATGGCGACCTGCTCCCGCAACTGCATGTTCTCGCGGCGCATGCGTCCGCGTTCGAGCGCGCGGCGCACCGTGGTGATCAGGTGCTGGACTTTGAATGGCTTAAGCAGATAATCGTCGACGCCGAGTTGCATCGCTTCGATGGCGGTTTCGACGGTCGGATAGCCGGTGATGAGAATCGAGATGAGATCGGGCTGGTGAATGTGTCCGGCGCGGATCACATCGACACCGCTGGCATCTTCCAGCATGAGATCGGTCAGCAACAGCGCGATTGGCTGAGACGACAGGATGCGCTCGGCCTCCGCGCCATCGCCGGTCGCCACGACCTTGAGGCCCATTTCATGTTCGAGACATTCCTGTAAAAGGCGTCGGAGAAGCGGATCATCATCCACGACGAGGACTGTCCCGACGGAGGAATTCATCGGGCGCGATGAGAGGGACAGGTCAGTCATTTCACCAGTAGTATCGGGCGTTGAAACAGGACTATTCAGCGATACATTCGGCAATTGTCGCGATTCCTCGAAGTTGTTTGCGCGGTATGGACGGACGGGCCGAAACGCATCGCGCCCGTCACAAAAGTGAAGCGAATTGCGGTGTGCGCTGCTTGCACAGCGATGGGTGGCGAGCAATGTTTGTGCCCGATTTCGTGAGGTACCGCGCCCATTGAAACGCTCTGCACACTGAGCGCCAAGATTGCTTCGTCGCTACCTCCGCCTTCGGCGGGGACGGTGCTCGCAGGGAGTCATTGCGAGTCCGCCGCGGCGGACGAAGCAATCTCCGCCTCTCGGTTGCGGCACAGCGTCGTTGTCGAGTGGATTGACGCCCCGGTAGGCCCGGCATGGACGCATGGGCAGGATGCCCATGCCACCGTGTCGGGAGCGCCCCGCTTTAGTAGTCGATGCCTTTTTGGGCGAGTTCACCCTTCTGGTAGGGGTGTTTGATCTCGCGCATCTCGGTGACCAGATCGGCGGCCTCGAGAACCTCCGGGGGAGCCCCACGGCCAGTGAGAACCAGATGCACACTTGCAGGTTTTTGCGCGATCAGTGCAAGGAGATCGTTGGCAGTCAGGAAGCCGAGCTGGCAGCCGACGAAGACCTCGTCGAGAATTACTACGTGGTACTTTCCCGAAGCGATTTCGGTTTTGACATCCTCGAGGGCCTGGAGGGCGGCCTGGCGATGTACCTCTCGGGGTTTTTTGTCATCGACGATTCCGACGAACCCCTCCCCTCTTTGGCGGAGTTCGACGTAGGGCTCGAGTCGTTTGATTCCATCCAGTTCGCCGTAATGCCATGATCCCTTGATAAACTGCCAGATGAGGGTTCGCAGGTTATACCCGGTGGCGCGGATGCACATGCCGAGCGCTGCGGTGGTCTTGCCTTTGCCGTCGCCGGTGTAGCAAATCACGAGGCCTTTGCGGACTTGAATTTTCGGTGGGTCGAGTTGCATAGGGTGTCCTTCGCTGTTATTGGAGAATGCAGCGATTCTGTCTCGCAGCCAAGAGGATTCTAAGCGGATCCGGTGCGCGGATCAACCGGTCGGCACCAGTTTCGTAAACCCTCCGGAGCCACGGACCATTGGTCGGGATGGGTCCATGGTTCAATGTCGAAGTCTCCCTGCACAATCCAGGGCAAATACGGGGGATCTGCGGCGTTGTGCTGGTTCAAAGTCCGTAAGGTCACGCTTTCGTGAACGGTCGGTTTGCCATACTTGGCGTGGTCCCAAGAACGGGCTTCTTTGCGGTACAGGAACGCCAGTCCGCCTTTTCGGGAATCGTGCATGATAGCGTTGGGATCGGGGTGGCAGTCGCGGTCCTGTTTCGGATAGATCCTGAGTCCGTGTTCGACGGCTTTCTGCACCATCCACTCGAGCGCGATGTCCGATAATCCGGACTCTTTATATCCCCCTCCGACGTCGGTGTGCATTCCGCAAAACCAGACTTGCTGCATGGTTTGATAGCCACGAATCACCGGCTCCCAGAGGACAGGATGAAAGACCTTGCGTTCGTCGTCAATCGCCAGTGCTTGAACCGCATGCTCAACACTGTCGGAAAGCGAGAAGTTGTGAAACTTGTGCCGCCAGTACGGGATCTTGTCGAGCAAACCCGACAGCGACTTGAACGGCAGGCCGAGGGCGGCAACCGTATCCCAGACGCCCAGAAATCTGATCTTCGTCCAATGCTTGATGTGGTTTCGCTCTCTGAATATCGCGGCTTTCCGTTCTCGTTTCTCCTGGTTTGAGATCTTGTAGATCCTGTAGGCCCGTTTGATCAACTCTGGACGTGAGGGAGGCAGAATTCCAAACAGATGGATGAAGCCTGACAGGCTGCGCACAGTCGCCGCGCCCCGGCTGAACCCGAACAGAAAGATCTGATCGCCCGCTTCGAAGTTGTCATAGATGAATTCGTAGCAGTCGCGAATGTTCTTTGAAATCCCCAGTCCGGTGATGAGCCCTGCCACTTTTCGGGCACCGGTGCCCACGCCGCGGTCGTAGAAGATGATCTGTTCCGGGGAACGGTCTAAGATCATGCCGAAGAGTTCGTAGACATTCGTGTTGAATCCGGTGCCGCCGTCCTGGCCGGTGCCATCGGAGAATACGACGATGTTTTTCGGCATGCGAGTCCTCCTGCGGATTCTGGGTTACCGGCAAATTGGCTATATTCCATCAACGAGGGACGACCGATTCATCGATCTATCCACGGCCCGCCTGGGTTCCACAACTTCTTAAACGCCAGGTTATCGGCAAGCACCATCAATGGTGGAAGCAGAAACACAGCCAGATCGCTGATCACAGTGTTAAGACTGACGCCGGCGGCAGCCAGATCTGCGCGGCGGAGAAAGCCGTCCCACTGTGCTGACTTCCCTCGTTCCCTGGCGAATTCCTCGCTGAGCGCGGGAGGAATCGAACGCGGCACTTCTGTCTTGCGACGTGTGAATGTCATTTGAATTGACTCCGCCAGAGCCGAGCCATCAAAAGCAAATTCGCGCGACAACGCCCAGATATCGTAGAAATCCTTCATGCGGCTGTTGGCCACGCCCAGCGAGATCATGGCTTCAAATTTCTCCGCAATGACGGCTTCCTTCGGATAGGCCCGCAAGCGCGCCGCGGGGAAATCGAGCAGCCCTGGGTAGTCTATCATCTCGGATTCGCCGCCGATTGCATCACCAAAACCAACATCGACTTGTACTGTTATCCTGGCGTTGCCCAATAGCGAGACGAATTTCGCGCGCAGCCCGGAATAGGCGTTCCCCTCGCGTATTTCTTCAATCTGAATACTCTCTTTGTCGAACACAAGCCCGTCGTCAGGAACAGGTTCTTCGCAAATATCCCCAAGAACACTCTTCAGCGAATCGATATCATCATCCCCGGAACCCAAGAGATCAATATCACGCGTCGGACGGTATCCGGACTTCATCCAGACACTGAAGAGCATCGCCCCCTTCAACACAAATCGCTTTTGGTGTTGAGATCTCGACAGCCGGTACAAGAATCGCTCACTCGCGTAACGCCGCAGTACCAATTCATGTGCTATGGCCTGCTGCCTGCTCGCATTGAGCAACCGCTGACTGACCGATGCGGCAATGTCGCTTAGCGGCCGCTTGGTCAATTCATCGCCTCCAGGTACGGTCGGATCACTTCGGTCACGCGGCAGATCTTCGCGTAGCGCCAGAGGTCATCAGTGCGTCCTTTGTGCTGCTTGCGATAGTCGCGAAGCGCCTCGAGCGCAACATCGAGACCGATCTTGTTGCGGTATTTGAAGCAATCGACAACCGTCTTGGCGGGATCGTAGATTCTGACTTTGACCCCTTCAATCTTCTGCTCCAGCACTCCTGACGTAAGCGCTGCCCCCGAAAACCGAATTACACGCAGGCGTGTCCCGAGCGAACGCGGCAGTCTGCTTTTGCGGTCAATCGCGATCCAAACTTCGTGGGGTGACTGAGTCGTCAGTTCATGAAAGCTTAGCGCCGAGATCAGGCAGACGACACCGCTGGGCACACGCCGGCTGACTTCCGCCAGACTGTGATGCTGCGTGACATCGGCCTGTGGAAGGCTGTATAGCCCGCGACCGATTCTCTCCAGTAGCCCGCGCCGGTAGAGACGGCTCAGGTAGACTCTTGCGATGCCCCGGTCTTGCAGGTCCAGGGGGCGGAGTATGCCTGCGCGCCTCACCATCTCGAGCACTTGTTGATATCTTGTCGTTTGCATCGCCCTGCCCTGCTCTCAATTTGCCTCTCTGGACTTGTTACAATATGTCGGCACTTGTTGACAAGTGCCGACATTTAGGAACAACAAAGCACTCGCCCAGGCAAGAAGATTCTTTGAGATACTCCGGGGATGGCGGACAATGCCCTGACATGTAATTGGTTACGGAACGGGCGACACATTCGCAGCGAGTCCACAAAGCGGCCGACCACAGTGTCGGCGTTTCTCGCGAAGTGCCGACACTTCGGAACATTAATGAAGCCCAGGCCTCACCGCACGTAGTCCGGACCGAAGGTCACGGAGAGTTTCGGCGGTGTTGTTGTGCTGTTCCAGTCGGTACTGCGGTAAGTTTGATAATCGGTGCCATCGTCCCAGACCATTGATTTGACCAGCGTGGTCACGTGGCTGCCCTGCGTGGAGCCGTCGACCGAAATCTCATAATAGACCGATGGCTGGGGGACATATCCAATTGCGAGCGGGATATCCTTGAGCACGAAATGGGTTTCCATGGTCATCCCCGGATCCGGCGTTGACTCGTGTTTCGTGATGAGCGCGTCGATCGTCCGGACAGAATCACCGCTGGGCGTCACATCGCCGGTGATGGTCACCGTTTCGCCCAGAGGGGAAATCGCGTTGACGGAGAATGAGGTTCCGCTCCACACGACGCTGTTGGACTGGATCCACATCCCATACGGGCTGGTGTAATTGGAGGGGGAATAGGTGTGGAGACCATCGATGTAAATCATGACCGATGCGGTGGTCTGCAGAACATCAAGCAGTCCTCCGGACGCCGTGAAGCGCATGCCGTTGCTGGCCGCCGGGCCGATTTCGACGGTGACATCCCCTGTGGACACATTGGCCGGAGCAGTGGCGACGATTTCGTCGTTGTGCCACGAAACGATTTCCGCCTCGATCCCGTTGAATTTGACTTTGCTGCTCCCCTTCTCCCGCCCGAATCCCAAGCCGGTAATCGTCACATCGTCACCGGCCTCACCGGAGTCGGGATCGATGGACACGATTCGTAGAGGATGCCATTCGAAGACGACATCGAAATCATCGACGCGCTGATTGGACGCATTGAACAGTTCGACCTGCAGTCCGAAGAGGGTGTCCGCGGGCCGAAGATCATCGACAAAATCGGCCAGGCTCATTTGCATATTGTAGCCGTAGCCTGCCATTGGCGCTATGGTCGTCGATGTGGTTTTCTCGTCGAGTGCCGGCAATTGGAATGTCCCGTTGACGTAGCGATAGAGACTGCTTGTGATTCGAACCGTGGCGGGGCTCGTGCGGCTCATATTCCACACCGGAGCCTTGGCGAGCTTGATCGCATCCAGGTCGGCACGCACGCCGTGCGCCCCTTCGAACGTGTAGCCGTTATCATTCGTATGATCCCAGCGCACCCGATCTACGACCCTGATGCCTTTGCCGAATGCAAGCCCCTTCTCCCATGCGCTCGTGCTATTCGTGAGTGAATCGGCGTTTGGAAGATGAATCGTCTCCAGGTCTGGATTGGACAGCATCGGTGTCGTGAAGTTGATGGTCACGAAATAGTTCAACAGGCTGCCGACAACGCCTTTGTCCCAGTAGGCGGTGACCAGTTCGTCGAGCGAGATTTTGCGGTACGGCAGCTGAGTTCCCCAGGCCTGCGGGTCGTGCATGTAGAAGCTCACCGTCTCGGTGGCGCCGGGATTGAGAATCTCGTAGCCACAGATGACTCCCTGATGGGAAATCAAATTGACCATGACCGGCTTGCGCTCGTCGATGCATTTGAAAACGTACTCCACAAAATTGTCGAAGCGGATCCAGGTGTTCTTTTCCGCCGTCAGGCCGGTCACCTGCTCGCACTGGGTTTCCATGCTGCCCATGCTGTACCAGCCGTACCCGTCGTCCTTGTCGACATTGGCGCGGTGAAGAATTTCGTAGATCTCATCCCAAACCATCGATGACTTGTGCGACTTCATGAAGATGAGCATTGCGGCGGCCCAGCAATTGCCCCCGTCTTGTTGGTAATAGGGCAGTTCGAGAATCCGGGACAGGGTGACGGGAGTGTACTTGGGCGCGGCGGAAACAACATAGGTGCCCAGGGGCACGGCGTGAATGCCGGCCGCACGCGCGGACACGGGCGGTGTCAGCGCGACGGTAAAGGTATCGTTGGCCGGGTTGAATTCGCCGTTCAACCGTACCATGCCCTGATCCGGAGTCATGAAAGCGGCGCCAACCAGCGCCGTGTCCTGTCCGGGAGCCAGAGGAATGATCAACTGGGCATTACCCAATGTGCCACTGGCGTCGACATCGAGAACCGTCCCCGAGTTCGGTGTGAAATTCGTGTCGCCGGAGAATTGGGTGACTGTCACATGGACCGGGGCGCTGACTCCACCGGGAGGGATGGTGAGCGTCATGCCGT
>JACRMA010000030.1:41402-76175 GCA_016235085.1 Candidatus Zixiibacteriota bacterium | reverse complement strand
CTACCGGGCATTGAAGTGGTCATTCATGTTTCATGCGACGGCGCTCGATCGCATGATGACCGAGCAGGGGCTTGCGAATCGTTATCTCGTGGCACACCGGCTGGACTGGCGTCCCCGGGCCAACCTGGAGCTGGCGGTGTCCGAGGTGATGGTCTTTGGCGGTGTGGGACGTCCCTGGGAATGGAATTATCTCAACCCGCTGTTGCCGTACTATTGGGAGCAACTCAATAACAAGGTGAACGACAATCCACTCTGGAATCTGGAGTTTTCGTGGCGGCCCAGAACGGGAATCGAGCTGTACGGCGAATTCATGGCCGACGATTTCCAAATCGATTTCCACAGCGAGCCGCAGCAGATCGGATTTTCCGCCGGGCTTGCCTGGTCGGGGCTGGCGTCTGGCAGGCTGTTTGTCAACATGGAGTATGAGCGTGTCAACACGTTCGTCTATGGACAGGATTACCCCCATAATCGCTATATGCACTTCACTGATTTTCTCTCTGGTCGGCCGGTTGGGATCGGCTCCAATCTCGGGACGGATGCCGATCTGTTGACCTTTCGTCCGCGCTGGCACCAGTCGGCACTTTTGGACCTGATCGGAGTTATCGAAGTCGTGCGGAACGGCGAAGATCGCATTGAACACCCGCAGCAAACGCCCGAACCCAAGGGTGTCAAGTTCCCGTCGGGCGTGGTCCAACGACGATTCACCGCTGGTGTAGGGGCGCACGTGCAGAAGGGCGGGAATCTGGTGTTGGATTTTTCTACAGGCTACCAGCGGATTACCAATGCCGGGAATCTCGAGGGACAGAATCAGTCCGGTCCCTTCGTTCAAGCCAAACTGACCACATTGATCTGGAAGACATTCGGAATCTGAGTTGATGCGAACGCGTTGCGAAATATGGGCGCCGGCGAAATTGAATCTGGGGTTGAGTGTCCTGGGTCGCCGGATGGATGGGTATCATGATATCCTGACTCGATTTGTCGCGGTTGATCTGTATGACCAACTGGTCTTCACCCGGCGGATTTCGGGGGGGGTGTCCCTGCATCTCCAAGACGTCAGCGCCGGTGTCCGGCCGGAGGGATTTCCCCTCGATGAAGGCAACCTGATACTGAAGGCGGTCCGGCTGGTCGAACGAGAGACGGGAATCCGGGCGTCGCTCTCGGTCTCAATTCGCAAAGCCATCCCGATTGCGGCCGGTTTGGGCGGAGGATCGGCGGATGCGGCGGCCGCGCTCCTGGCTATGACCCGGTTGTACGACATTCGGGTTTCCCGACAGGAACTTGGAGCTTGGGGAAGCCAACTGGGGGCAGATATTCCGTTCTTTCTGGGCGAATCGGCGGCGTTGGGACGGGGACGGGGGGATGAGCTTTCCCCGATCGCGCTATTTCGGCAATGGTGGGTAATCCTGGTCACTCCGCCCGTTTTTGTGTCGGCCAAGGACGTGTACGGGGATTTGCGCTTGACTTTAGGGGCTAAGGCGGCTAATTTTGATGATTGCCGCGACCGGGAGGGCTTCCTTGCTGCTCTCCGACGAAGCCACAATGATTTGGAAGCGGTGGTGCTTCGTCGGGCTCCGGAAATCTTGTTGTGGCAAGGGAGGTTACGCGAGCAAGGCGCGGCAGGAGTCTTTGTTTCGGGCAGCGGCCCCACAGTGTTTGGCGTGTACATGAACCAGCCACCTGAGGAGACCGTGCAGAGTCTGCGTGGGGGAGGTACCGGTGCGAGAGTCGTTGTGGCTCGTCCGGTGACAACGCCCTTGGCGCTGGTAGTCCAATAGGTCGTTACCATGAGGCAGCAGTCAACCCGCATTTGACAGTTCGTTGTCTGGGAGGGCGACCCGATGGAAATCACTGAGGTGCGCGTCACGCTACGAAACGAGGACAAACTGAAGGCGTTTGCGAACGTTACATTCGACGATGAATTCGTGATCAGAGGGCTGAAGATCATCAACGGGAACAGCGGGTATTTCGTCTCGATGCCATCGCGCAAGCGCAGCGACGGAACACATCAGGATGTCGCACATCCCATCAACAATCGGATGCGCCAGAAGATCGAGGAAGCAGTTTTGAGCGCATACGAAGCGGAACTGAAGTCGGCCGCATCCCGCCGCGGCAGCGATACCAAGGGGCCGGCGAAAGGCCATGATGCGGCGGATGATCTTGCCGAATCCGATGCGGACGGGGCGCCCAGTTATCCCTCTCAGGCGGCTGGCTAACCCAAAGAGATCAGGCGTGATCAAGCGGGCTCGCACACGGCGGCCCTGGAGTGGCTGTCAGAACGTGCTGGGAACGATCGTGTGTATCGATGAATGGGGAAGTGATCAATAAGTATATGGCGAAAGCGGGGAGATTTCCGACTGGGGCGTCGTCAAGCGGTAAGACACGGGCCTTTGGAGCCCGCATTCCCAGGTTCGAATCCTGGCGCCCCAGCCAGTTGCCGGGACGCCGGACCCAACGGTAGGAACCATGGATAGCCGTTTGAAGATCATCGCCGGAAACGGAAATCGGCCGCTGGCCTCGAAAATCGCCGAGCGTCTTGGGCGCCAATTGACCGCCTGCACGGTCACGCGGTTTTCCGATGGCGAAGTATTCGTTCAGATTGACGAGAACATCCGCGGCTCGGATCTGTTCATCATCCAGTCGACCAACACGCCAGCGGAGAATCTGGTCGAATTGCTGATGCTGATCGAGGCCGCACGCCGGGCCTCGGCGCGCCGCATCACGGCGGTGATTCCGTACTACGGTTACGCGCGTGCCGATCGCAAGGATCAGCCGCGGGTCTCCATCGCCGCGCGGCTCATGGCGAATCTGATCACCACGGCCGGCGCCGACCGTGTGCTCACCATGGACTTGCACGCTTCGCAGATTCAGGGTTTCTTCGATATCCCGTCAGACCACTTGTACTCGTCGATTGTGTTCAACGAGTACTTCTTCAAACTGGGTGTCGAAAGTCCGGTGGTGGTTTCGCCTGACGTCGGCTCGATCAAGATGGCGCGGGCATTTGCCAAGGCGCTCTCGTGCGGGCTGGCCATCATCGATAAGCGCCGTCCGCAGGCCAACCGCGCCGAGGTCTTGAACATCATCGGCAGTGTCGAAGGAAAGACCGTCATCCTGCGGGATGACATGGTTGATACCGGCGGGACGCTGACGCAGGCCGCGCAAGCGGTGAAGGATGCCGGCTCGCTTTGTGTTTATGCGTGTTGCACGCATCCGGTGCTTTCGGGCAAGTCGCTGGAGAGGATCAGCAATTCGCCCATCAAGCGGCTGGTCGTCGCGGACACGATCGATCTGTCCCATCGTGACCTGCCCGCCAACATTGAAATCGTAACTACCGCGCCTCTGTTCGCCGAAGCGATCGGGCGCATTACTCATGAGGAATCCATCTCAGAGTTGTTCGATTCCCTCTCCGCTCCGGCCGAAGACGTTGCAGAAGTCTCCCGCCGCCTGAGTGAAGCGGGGAAAGTACCGGGGCGTGACGTGGGCCGGAACACCGGCTAACGTCGACGCCAGCTCACAAAGGAGTCTGGAATTATGAAGGCAGTACCGCTGACTGTTTACAAACGCCAGGACACCGGCAAGGGAGCCGCCCGCAAGTTGCGCGCGGCCGGAACGATCCCCGGGATTCTTTACGGGGAGCACACCAGCCCGCTGCCTTTGCGTCTGAATCGCCATCAGATCACGACCATTCTCCACAAATCGACCTCGGAGCACATTCTTGTCGACCTGACCGTCGACAGCGGCGCCGGCGGGGCGGAGATGGCTCTGGTGCGCGACGTGCAACACGATCCCGTGACCGAGGAGATTCTCCACGTCGATTTCCTGCACATCTCGCCGACCCGGCCGATCCGTGTCACCGTGCCGGTGCGTCTGACCGGTATCGCGGATGGGGTGAAGAATTTCGGTGGCATTCTCCAGCATATCACGCGCGAACTGGAGATCGAATCTTTGCCGGCGGATATCCCGGACTTGATCGATGCCGACGTGACGGCACTCGGAATCGGTGGTAGTCTCCACGTCCGTGACCTCCAATTGGAACGCGTCGTCGTGCTCACACCGGGCGACCGGACAGTGGCCTCGGTGGTGCCGCCGACAGTGATCAAGGAAGTGGTGCCGACTGCGGAAGCGGCTGGTGCAACTCCGGCGGAGAGTGCCGCAGGAGCTCCGGAAGTGATCACCGAGAAGAAGGAGACCGAAGAGGCTGCTGAGGCCGGCGGTGACAAGAAAGCCAAGAAGGAAAAAGGCGGCAAAGAGAAGTAGAGGCATAAATTACGCCGGAGAGCTGTTTTGGGCGGCCCGTGAATCCACGGGCCGCCTTTTTTGTAAGACCTTGATCACACTAGTACTTGGGTTGACAGGAGCTTGAATCCGTGTTACCATCAGAGTAATGGGCATCGAACCGTGTGGGCTCCGGCCAGTTGTGGCCGGGGCGTTGCGCGGTGTGAGATGCCATGCGGCCCTGTCGTGACAGGGCACCGGCGAAACCAGGGAGGGTTCTCATTCGCACAAAGCTGGCCCCACTGCGCCGTCTCCTCAAGGCGCTCGCCGATCCCTACACGCCGATCCTCGCGCAACTCGTCGTTACGCGTCGCTGCAATCTGTCCTGCGCGTACTGCAACGAGTACGATCAGTACTCGCCGCCGGTCGAGACCTCGCAATTAATGAAGTGTGTCGACCATCTCGCCTCGCTGGGCAATGGGATTGTCACGCTGACCGGTGGAGAGCCGCTCCTGCACCCCCACCTGGAAGACGTCATTGATCATATCGTCTCGCATGGGATGGTCTGTACATCGATCACGAATGGCTATGCGTTGACGAGACAACGGATCGAACGGCTGAATCGGACAGGGCTCGAACTGCTCCAGGTTTCCATCGACAACATGGAGTCGGATGAGGTCTCGGAGAAATCACTCAGCAAATTGAGACCGAAGTTGCAGTTGTTGCGCGATCATGCCGGATTCAAAGTCAACATCAACGCGGTGTTGGGGTCGGTTCCTGCCGAGGAAACACGCCGGTTGGTGGACGAGATTCGATCGCTGGGATTCTACATGACGGTCAGTCTGCTGCACAACGGTGGCGGGTCGGTCGAGTCGGAGATGGTCAAACGGGATGACCTGATGCAGCTTTTGGCGCACGTGCGGGGCGTCCGGCGCCGTTCGCTCTGGCACCGTTTCGGCGAAGGCTGGGAGCAAGAGATGATCAACACCGGCCGCAGCGATTGGAAATGCCGCGCCGGTTCGCGCTATCTCTATATCGACGAATTCGGCATCGTCTCCTACTGCAGCCAGCGCCGTGGCGACCCCGGCATCCCGCTTCTTGAGTACGGCCGCGCGGAGATCGCGCGATACTTCCCCCAGCGTAAGGGCTGCGAAGCCTCCTGCACAATCGGCTGTGCCCGCCGCGCCTCCGCATTTGACCGCTACCGCAAATGGGAAACGGGCGCCGAGTTGGCGAAGCGGATGGGGTGCGCGATCCATGCCGCGGTGCACCCCACAAAAACGTAGGGTGCGCTAATAACGCACCCAACGCCTCGGTGAACGGGAGCAGTGGTTATTGAAACGTCCGGACGCCTACGGTAAGCATTGAGAATACCGGGATCGGGCGCGCCGGGGTGAGAGTAGGTGCGTCGATGACGCACCCTACGCGGGTGCATGCCAAACGGGAACCCCGCCCCGCGCCGAACCACGCGGGACGGGGTTGTGCCCCCTCGTGTCCTGCTGGAGCCCTACTTCAGCAGGAGCATTTCCAAGGCCCGAATTAGAGCGCGCAAGGATCGACTGGTGCAGGACCTCCGCCGAAGGCAGTGCCGATGAGATAGATCACATCGAATACATCGGTTATGCCGTCGTTGTTAACATCTCCACGCGTGCGCGGACACCAACCATCCTGTGGGTCTGCGGCTCCACTGAAAGCAATGTCGATCAAGCCTATCACGTCGAACACATCGAGCATACCATCGCCATTAATGTCACCTGCGGGCAATCACAGAGCGTGCTTTCGAAGTACTCACCCGATTGAAGCAAACAGGGGAAGTTCGCATTCTTTACTAACACCTTTGACATCAACGGGGATGTGAGCAGCGCCCCAGGTGGAAGTGGGACCGTGTATGTCAGATAAGCGGGATCCTCTGGGACATCGTGAAAGGGGACCCAATTGCCGTCCGCGTAGTTCCAAAAGTATGCCCTGATTTCGATACACGGGTTATTTCGCAGTACCTTGTATCGCCAATTAGCTTCGGTCGTACCGATCGGAATGTCACGGCACTCGATCACGGTAACCGAATCGCCGTACAAGTCCGGCACAGCCGATGTCATCCAATCTCCGTCATTGGCCTTCGAACACTCATGTCCCACGCGGAACTGTCCGATACATCCGGGACAACAAGGAGACCAATCCATTGCCCCCTCGTAGTACTCGCCCGACACCAAGGGAGAGGATGCGTTCTTCACGTGCATCCTTGTCTTCACGGGAGAAGACAGTAACCCATTCGCAGGGATGGGTACCGTGTACGTTGTGGAATCGAGGCTCAACGGGGCGTTGTGCAAGAGTGCCCAATCTCCTGTCGCATAGTCCCAGTAATCCGCTCGGACCTCTATGTTCTCCCAGTTCCGCAGCACCTTGAAACGCCAATTCGCAGCACAGGCTCCCACCGGAATGCTATGGCATTGGATCACCTTGATGGAATCACCATACGCATCCGGAACCGCCGAGGTCATCCAATCCCCATCCGTCGCTTTCGCGCACTCGTATCCTGCTCGGAATTGCCCCTCGCATCCGGGGCAGAGGGAAGGATTCCACTCCACGACCCCCTCGAAGTACTCACCGGATTGAAGCGGACAGCCGCCACAGCTAAAGCCGCCATTCTTGACCCTCACTTTTGTGCGGAGAGGTGACACGGCGAGCGCCCCGCTGGGTAAGGGAACGGTGTAAGTCTTGTAATCGTTATCCTGCGGAACCTCGTAGAACTGCTCCCAGCTCGATGTGCCGTAATTCCAGTAGAATGCCCGAACTTCGATGCAGGAGGTGTTCCGCAGGACTTTGAAGACCCAATTCGCGGACGTGGTTCCAGAGGGAATCGGGTGTTCCTGACAAACAGAGACAGAATCGCAATAGGCGTCCGGAACCGCCGACGTCATCCAATCCCCATCCGTCGCTTTCGCGCACTCGTATCCTGCTCGGAATTGCCCCTCGCATCCGGGGCAGGGTGTGTCGACTTGTGCGAACGCGGCCGGGGGAACTGCGGTCACCAACGCCAAGAGAACGCCGATGATGACCAGTGAAGGCTTCCTCTTCTGCATGGCACTTGCACTTCGCATAGCTGATGTCTCCTCTCTCGTGCGGCACGGTTCGGGATCGCTGGGGGCAAGGTCAAACCATCGGACCTTCCCGAGCCTCTTCTCATGTAGAGGGTTAGTAGAGCTTGTATGGCGTCGCAGAAAGAATTGTTGCTACCATCTCGGGCGCAATTCGAGGTCGGTAACCCAGGCGCCCGCTTGCCAATAGGTGACGGTATCGCGAAGATGGGCGAGGTATTGCGACCAATTCACTGGAGGAAGGCGCCCGTCCTCGCCCGCTCGCTGGCGACGCGCCTTAAATCGATCGCAGACCTCAGCATGATCGACCTGCAAGTCCCCATTAAGATAGTAGATCGCCAGAGGCGGAGAGGCTGGGTGGCGGCCCTCAAGGACATCCAGTCGAAAGACATCTGCCGACTCTCTGCGTAGGTTCCTGGGGCCGTTGTAGGGGAGTGTATCTGCCTCTGCGAGATCGGTTTTTGGGAAGATCATGTAATGCAACGCGTTACCCGGCAGGACGTTTTTTAGATCGTATTGGGGATCGGAATAGGGCGGTGCGGCACCGTGACTAGCGCGGCTCCTCAGTACGAATAGGGCCGATGCGGACATTCTAACATTGAATCCAGTGAAGAACAACTCCTTGCCGCCATCCCCATCGAGGTCGTTGGCGAGTTCAAAGTGCGTGGTGCCCGCGTTGATGTACCATCCGGTCGAGTCACCGTTGGTTGTCCAGGTCCGAATATGGGCACGCGAGGGGTTGTTCGCGGAAACAAGAGTAACGATGATCGGCCCACCCCCATCGGGGAAGACGTGGACGGCATCCGCCTGATATCGCATTCCCGGGACATTGTCGCCTGGATATTGATCCCAGATAGAGCAATTCCTCGCAAATCTCAGTGTGCCGTCGGGCGCATATACAAAGAGCCTGGCGTTGTCAGGAGATGCATCGTCGGTCGGCGGAATTACCAAAACTTCATTGAGATGATCGGCATCGAGATCAAAGATCCGCCACGCCTGCTGAAACACGTCAAGCGAATCACACTGATACTCCTTCCCCCACAGCGTCCGTCCGTGCTGGTTCTTGACGAGGATGCCCTTGCCTTTGATCTCGACGGTGGCGGGGTTGGTGTCGAGGCGGCTGGTGATCCAGGGGATGATCAGGATCGCGAGAATGGCCAGGAGTGAGAGCAGGACGGGGAGGCCGACTTTGGGGTTGTTCATTCCCTTGCGTACGCGTGCGGCAGTATATGCCACGATCGGACGGTGCTGTCGGTCGATCAAGTTGCGGTCGTTGAGAATGGCGTCAATCGTGTCGGCGCCGACGATGTTCAGTGTATGGCCGGGCGATTGTTGTTCCAACTCGCGGACAGTTTCGTAGGCCTCGGATACGTGTGCGCGCGGGATGGCAACGTAATTGAGACGATTGTTATGGGCGCGTTCGAGCTTGGAGCGCAGTCCTTCGCCATCGATTGGTTCAATGGTGCCATCTGCGCCAACAGCGCCTGTGAAAGCGACCAATGGTTGCGCGGCGAACGCCTCGCGCAGTTCCTCCCGCTTGGCTATGGCGATGACCGCACCGACCGCCAGGGCAATCCCAAGCGAATTGCCAGTCAGTCGCGAAGTTACCGGCAAGACTCGAATATCCAACCGGTAGCGCCTGCCGATTGACAACCCGCAGTGCTGGCGCAAGTAGGAACGTGCCGCCCCGACCGCGAACTCGGCCTGCCGCACCAGCGGGCCTTCGGCGTAGATGTGCGGGTTGAAAATATGGATAATGTCCCGTTGCTCATCGCGGTCGCATGCGGAGGCACGAACGCTGAGCCACAGCAGACGGCCGCGCGGGCCGAGCGCAAGCTCGGGGACATCCTCGACAAAGAGGGCTGCCAGATTGGTCTCGGCCTTCGATCCGGCCGCTGGAAGTTGCGGATCACGCGCCATTCCTCGATCCCGAAAATCTGCAAGCTTCTGAAAGTCCTCGTGGGAGACGACGGCACCGGCGTTCTGACCGGACAATTCGAGGAGCCGTCGGAGCTGCATCCTCTCCTGCGGCAAGAGATCGAAAGGATCAGCCTGTCTGGCCGCATCAGCCAAGGCCGGAATGAACTCCCGCAGGTAGCCTTCGACCAATGTCGTATGTTGTGATACCGAGATCGAGGCGTGCAGCCGCTCAAAGAATCTCAGAATGCAGAGGACGCGATGTTCCGGAACCGGAGCGTGAAGACAACGGCGCAGGAAGCTGGCTTCGAGTTCGGTGGTTTGGATGAGCGTCAAGTGGATGACCTACGAGATGGGCTTCTTTGGCATGGAATGCCGGTACGCTACCTGGCTCGGCAGTGCTCATTGATAGATGTAAATTTCCAATGCTGCCAAATCAGCCTCACTGTCCATCCCGGTTGTGCCAAGTGGAGGGATGGTAGCGACATGCAGAGGCCGTGTCTGACCGGGGGTGCGGACAGCGAGTTTGATCGGTGCGTCAGCCGGCATCCCGGAGAGCCGGGTAATCCCAATGGTCAGGCGGTGGTGACGTTTCTCACCGGTCCACGACAGACGGATTTCATCGCCGCCGACAGACTTCAATGTCGTCTCTCCCGCCGGCTGCTCCCGCGCACTGACTTCCATCAACCGGAACGATGCTTTGGGCACCCTCACTTCGGCTTGGATCGTTTCACTGGCTGGCCATGGCGCCTGGCCGAGGTTGACGCGCCCCTGTTCGTCGGCGATGAAACTTTCCTCCAACCCGAACGGCTGCACCATGGCATTTGCGCAGCTGACGGATTCTTCCTCTGCGTGCAGGTACAGCCAGACGTCGCGGGTGTGCTTGTCACGAACGACTCTTAGCCAGATAGTGCGGTCGGGCGAGGCCAATGTCAGGGAACTCGGTTCGGGATCACCATGAAGTCCCTTGGCAGCCAGAGCCGAGACCGGCGGGATCATTGTCAAGTCTGGTATGAATCTCAGTGTTATGACACCGGCCGTATGTTCCTGGGCCGCCGACTGTGCGCTCATTCCCGCCAACACTTTATCCCACACGCGCTGTGATTCGGCAACGACGATCTGGCAGTACTCGCAATCGGCCAGATGGCGCGCCATGGCCGCATGGGACGGTATCGAGGGATCGAGGACAAAGCGGTCCCAATCGACCCCACCCGGACAATCCTGTCGTGTCTTCATCGCCCCGCCCTCATGACAATCGAATTCATCTTAGTGTCTCCCGGGCCGTCCTGCCGAAATAATCAGCGGCCGTATTCCCTCGCGAGCGTGGTAAAGAACGTTTTCTTCGCCACGTCCACCAGATATTGAAAGCGCGCCTTGTACCGGCGGTTGTAGTGCTCATCGGCCAAGTCCGGAATTTGGAGGCGCAGGTATTCTTTCATTTCACCCGGCCAGCGTCCCGTGGTGACGCATTCCTCCATGATGGCCTCGATTGAGCCGATAATGGCGCCAGCCTCCTCGGCGGTGAAATGGCCATCCGATACATTCCTCGAAAGCCGGGCCTGGAATTCCTCCCGCGACTTGCGGGCGGCGCTGTCCAGGGCCAGTTTCAGCAAAGGCGGAATGTCCAACGGCGGTGATGATGTCTCCGCCCCAGTCAGTATCTCGGCTTCAATTGCGAATCGAAAGGCATCAAACAAGGCCGCTATCGGAACAACCGCGCACCAGCGATCATCTTCGGCGATGATCGAGAGGAGTTCCAGAACTCGGCTCGGCATGTACTGGTGCTGTGAACAAACGGCGGGCAACAGTCGCAGGAGATCATCGACAGTTGCCTGGGGAGAGGCCGATCGCAATTGACCATCGCGGACCACAGTGACCTGGGTCGCGGAGCCGTTCTCGGGCAGGAGTACAAAGAGGTCGGGGCGTCCGTGGAGTGCATCGCCGAGGCTCTTGAGAATCTTGAAACCATTGGGATCGGTGGTCTGCAGCTGGTGGAATGCCTCGTTGCCGGCGGCGGTCCGTACGCGGGATCGGCACTCGGCGAGGAGGGTTGCATCATCGGCATCAATTATCTCTCCCAAAATGATGGCGAGGCGGTTCTGAGGCAGCCGAGCCATGATAGAGCCCAGGATCGAGCGGCCCTCCGTTTCCATCTGGGAGCCCAATTCCCGGCTCAGACCTCGCAGGCGTCGACGGCAGAACGCACTCTCCAGCACAAACTGGAGGAGCGCATCGCAGAGTTCCTTCTCCTCGTTTGCCGGAATCGCTTGTCCGCGAGTCCAGCGGCGGATCAGGCCGGCCAGCCGGTGGATACGGATGGAATGGTCAGGGGGGATGCCTGTCACAGACGCACCGGTCAATGAACAGCTTCTGCTCTGTCGAAGCGACGAATGTCCTCGATGACAAGTTATAGCGGTGATCGCCGATGGGTTATACACACCCGCTTGCTCAAGTATATTCAGTTGATCAAGAGCAGTCAATACCGCTACCGGCCGCCTCTCAGCCCGCCGACTTGCCTCCGGTGGCCGCAAGACTTTTTGGAAAGGGCCGATACACTAATGAAGGGGGACTGCCCCTCTTCGGTTGTGAATTGCGAGACGGGTGGTCTCGCGGTGGGAGTGTATGGCTCAGACTCAGCATCCGCGTATCGGTGATTTGTTGTTGGCCCGTGGCCTGGTGACCACCGAGCAACTGCGTGAGGCCACGGAGCAGCAAAAGCTGACCGGCCGCCGTCTGGGGGACATCCTTGTCAGCACTGGGAAGATCACTCCGGCCGACTTGATGGATGTCCTGAGTGAGCGGCTGGCGATTCCAAAGATCACGATCAAGGGTCTCATTGCCGATCCGGAAGTCGTCAATATTATTCCGTTGCCCATCGCCAAGAAGCACCGGCTGATTGCGCTCTTCCGAATCAATGAGCGTCTCACCGTGGCGATGGCCGATCCTTTGGACGTCGTGGCTATCGATGAAGTCCGCTTCAAAACCGGACTCATGGTCAACCGCGTCATCGCGACGCCGGAGGACATCGAAGCGGCGATTGCGCAATTCTATTCCGTTGCGGACAACGTCGACCGCGTGATTGGTGACATCTCCGCGACGGCGTCCACGGCAACGATTGCCGCAACCGGCGAAGATGCTCCCGTTGTCCGGCTGGTGGATGTTCTTCTGACTGAGGCGATCAAGCAAAAGGCCTCCGATCTGCACATCGAGCCCGACGAGAATATTCTGCGTGTGCGATTCCGGGTTGATGGTGTGTTGCGTGAAGAGGCACTCCCGCCGGCCCACATGCACGCCGCAGTTGTGGCGCGCATCAAGGTGATGGCGGGAATGGATGTTTCTGAAAAGCGGCTGCCACAGGACGGGCGATTCAGCATGGAGGCGGCCGGCCGGAGTGTCGATCTGCGTGTTTCGACGCTGCCGATTGTGCACGGCGAGAAGGTGGTTATTCGAATTCTGAACCGGCTGGGTTGGGACATGAATCTGGACAATATCGGGATGACCTCCGCCCAATTGACTTTCATACGCGGCGAGTTGCGGGCCACGAGGATCCGGTCGAGTATGCATTCTCGATGGTCAATCAGGTCCAGGTGAATGAAAAAGCCGGCCTGACATTCCCGGTCTGCCTGCGGGCGCTCATGCGCCAGAACCCCGACATCATCATGGTTGGCGAGGTGCGCGATGTGACCACGGCGCAGATCGCGGTGCGGGCGGCGATGACGGGCCATCTTGTGCTTTCAACGATCCACACGATCGACGCGGCCGCGGCCGCGCACCGTCTGATCGATATGGGCACCGAACATTTCCTGGTGGCGACGGCGCTACGTTCGGTGGTGGCGCAACGCCTGGTGCGCCGTTTGTGCAAGGAGTGCAGCACAGCAATTGAACCGTCGCAGGCCATTCGTGATCAACTGGGATTCGACGTCCTGGAAGACGTCGGAACCTGGAAGCGTGCTGTTGGCTGCCGTCATTGCCGTGGCACCGGCTATGCAGGCCAGATTGGTGTTTATGAGATGTTTGGCGTCACCGATGCATTGCGTGGGCTCATTACCGAGGGGCACAGTGCGGCCCGGCTCCGAGATCATTTGCGCGATACCGGTTTTTCCAGTCTGATTCATCAGGGTCGGGCGCTGGTTGCCGCCGGTGTCACGACGGCGGAGGAAATACTGCGGGTGATCCCACGGCAGACGGAAGCCTGGGAGATGGTCTCCTAGCTGCCGGGTCTCAATGTTGCTCCAGTATCTGAGGTCGTGTGTCCGAATTTACCTTCATTGCGTGTGATAAGAGTGGCGTCTCGATCAAGGGACGTCTGTCCGCGGAGACGATTGAGGCGGTCGGGGCGGAGCTTGATCGGCGCGGACTGATTCCGGTGCAAATGAAGCTGGTCCGCGATCTGTCCGATCGCTGGCGGATCGGCAGCGGAGCCGCGCGTTGGGGGATCAAAGAGAAGATCCTGTTCACGCGGAAGTTCGCATCGCTGCTCCGGGCGGGTATTCCGCTTCTCAGCGTTCTGGGCATGATCTCCGAACAGACTCGTGAGCCGGCGGTGGCCGCAGCGATTCGGCGGATCGGCGATATGGTGGGGAGCGGCGCGACTCTTTCGGATGCCATGGCGGAATACCCCAGGCTGTTTGACCCGGTTTTCCTTGGGGCTTTGCGCACTGGCGAGGCGACCGGCCGGCTCGATTCGGTGCTCGAGCAGACCGCCGATTATCTCGAACGGGAGATGAATACAAAGCAGTTGATGAAGAAGACCGTCCGGTACCCGATGATGGTGCTGATTGCGCTGGTTGTCGCGGGTGCGTTTATCGTGGCTTTTGTCGTGCCCAAATTCCTGTCATTCTACAGCCACTTTGGCGCCCAACTACCGATGCCCACGCGCGTCTTACTCGGCGTCTCTGGATTCATGCAGGCGTACTGGTGGATGTTCCCTGTTCTCGGTATTGCCGGGTGGTTCTCATGGCGCAATTGGATGAAGAAGGAAAGCGGGCGTCTTCGCCGGGATGGCTGGATTCTGCGAATGCCGCTGGTGGGCGAGTTGTTTCTGAAAGTTCTCGTGATCCGATTTACCCGCTTGTTTGGAATTCTCTATGGCGCCGGCGTTCCGGCGTCCGCCGCGCTGGAGACCGCCGCGGGTGGTGTGGGAAACCTGGTGGTGAGTCGTGAAGTGATCGCCATGCGGGACCGGCTGTCTGAGGGCGCGCCGGTATCGGCCGCGCCGATCAATGCCGTCATGCCGAATCTGGTTTACCAGATGCTGGGGATCGGATTTGAATCCGGCGATGTTGAGCGGATGATGTCCGAGGTGGCGCGGCACTACGGGCAGGAGGTCGAATACGACGTCCGTCGCCTGGCTGACAAGCTGGAGCCTCTCATTCTCGTCTTCCTCGCGGGTGGCGTGCTGCTTCTGGCGTTGGCGGTGCTGCTCCCGATGTGGAATCTCATATCCATTTTCCACCAATGAGTTAGAAGGAAAGGGCCGGAGAGTCTTGTGACGGCCTGGCTCGATTTTGTTGCCGTGGGGGCACGTCATGTGCTGGCCGGCTGGCGACGCTGACGAAAGTGATTCGGGGACATGCCGATATAATGAACAGTGTGTCACCAGTTTGGCAGCGAACATCAGTAAGGAGGAGGCACTGTGCAGAAGCTGAGACTTCATCAGGACCGAAAGGGATTCACGCTGATCGAGTTGGTCATCATCATCGTGATTCTCGGGATCATTGCCGCTGTGGCAATCCCGAAGTATGTGGACATGGTTACGGAGGCGAAGGTGTCCGCCGCGAAGGGCGCACTGGGCGGGCTTCGCTCGGCGATCTCGATCTACTATGCCAACACCGCCTTAAAGACGGGCACCGCGACATGGCCGCCCATTGATTCGGTGCGGACTGTCGGCGTAGTGATGGCGCAGTCGCTCCCGAAGAATCCGTACCAGTCTGATTCAAACGCTCCGGATTCGGTTGTGACCGGTGTGACCAAGGGCACCACAGTGGGTGCACGCGGCGGCTGGGCGTACAAAGCATCAACTGGCGAAGTCTGGCCCAACACCAGTTCGGTCGGCGAGAATAACTGGTAGTCTGCCTGGCAGACACGATGCCTGGAGTGCGGTCTGAGCGGTCGCCCGGCGGAGTCCGAAGTGGCACTCCGTCGCTGCGACATCGCTTGGGTTCCAGGCATGTGCCTGTCGGATTGAACGCGATATGAGAGCGAGCTGGCTGAGACGTTCACGCCGGGGCTTCACGTTGATGGAGCTCGTGATGGTGATATTGATTCTGGGGATCATGTCGGCGGTTGCCATTCCGGTGATCGGCACCATGATCGCATCCTCCAAGTCGACGGCCACGAAGGATGAGATGCGCCGGTTGGCCCGCGCCATTGCCGGATCGGATGAGAGCAGCGACCGCGGGTTCCAGGGGGACGTTGGTTACGCGCCATCGGCCCTGGTGGACTTGACGCGAAAGCCCGACAGCATCTCCAGTTGGAATCCGTTCACCCATGTGGGATGGAAGGGGCCTTACGTGGACAGCACGGGCGGCGAGTACCTCACGGATGCCTGGGGTACGGCGTACGTGTATGACGCGCCCACCCGGACGATTCAAAGCAACGGTTCCGGAAGTGCCATCACTATTACGTTTTGATCTGGAGATGACAGCGGAATGACGCGCACACGGCAGCAGATCTGGAGAAGCCGCGGCTTCACCTTGATCGAGATTCTGATGACGATCGTCGTCATCGGCATCCTGGCGACTGTTGCCTTGCGGTCACTCCAAAGCGGCATCGATCAATCCCGAATCCGGGAGACACAGGAAGAGATGGACGAACTGGTCATGGCGATCGCGGGCAATCCCGGACTCTACGCCAATGGCCTGCGGTCTGATTTTGGATATGTCGGCGACGTTGGATCTGTACCGTCTACGCTGGACAACCTGATGACCAATCCCGGCTCGTATGCGACCTGGAAGGGTCCATACATGGGCCGGCGGTTCACCCAAGACGCGGACGGCTACAAGCGGGATGCCTGGGGCAATTTGTACACCTTTACGTCGGGGATCACGATTTCCTCCACTGGGGCCGGGGCAACGGCAATGACGAAGTCGGCGGCAGCCGCGTCAACCGATCTGACCAGCACACCCGTCATCGGCACGATCACTGATGCCGCCGGCAATCCACCGGGTGACTCCAGTGTCGCGATCACCGTACGAATCACCTATCCCAATGGGACTGGCAGCACGACCAGTGCCACAACGTCGCCGAACAACGGCGGCGCGTTTTCCATTTCAGGGATACCCATCGGAAATCACACGATAACGGCAGTCTATCGGGCCACGGCGGATACGGTCTATGCCCTGGCATCGTCACTTCCGAAAACCGGCGCCTTTGTGAACTTCCGATTGCCTGGCAGTCCATTCGCATCCTCCGGCGGCGGGGGAGGAGCGAGCGGCTCGATTGTCTACGTCAGCGGCTCAGCGCAGACAAATGGCAATGACATCGAGTTTCAGATTACAAACAACGGAGGTTCTACTGTAACGATCACGTCACTGGTAGCGACCTATACTCACACACCGAGCGGCTATTTCAAGAAGGTCAAATGGAATGGGAGTACCGTATTTGACCAGAACAATCCCCGCGCCGGAAGCGGTGATACGGTCAACTTATCTTCTTCGAAGACGCTCGCCGTTGGGGCCACGGCCACGATATCATTGGAATCCTTCAAAGATGCACCAACTGGCGGTGATGACCTCACGATGTCGAATACGACGTTCACGATCACCTTCAGCGACGGTTCAGTGATCACCTTCAACAGCGGTGCCTAGTTGGGCGACGAACGCAGCAACGTCCGGGATTTCGATGCCAGCCACAACTCTCAACGACCCGACCCAGACCGTCAACGATTCGGGACGTTCACCCGTGCCGACGCCACGGCCGGGCGAGATCGAGCTTCGCACGAGCGAGGCAATCGGGGAGGACCAGCCGGGCCAGCCGACGGTGTTGAAGTGGGCCGACAGGCGGCACTCGGGACAGGGCATAGTTGCAGGAATCGAATTTGATGGAAACCGCCTGGTTGTCGTCGGGATCACGCGCTCGGGCCGATCCCGGACATTGCACCGGTTTTTGGCGGCCGAATTCGAAAAGACTCCGTCGCGCGCAGACATCGCAAAGCTCCTGCAGGAATTCGATCCGTCCCCGAAAGTACGCGCCCAAGTGGCCGTGTCTGCCAGCCGTGGCGTGGTCAGGCAATTCGCACTGCCTCTTATTCCCAAGCGCCAGCGATTGGCGGCGGCAATCTGGGAGGGGCAGAAGCTGATTCCGTTTTCACTCAAGGCCGATGAAGCGCTGTTCGGGTTCAGTTTCACCCCTGGTCCAAACAAGAATCTGACCGTGACGCTTGTGGCAGTCCCTCGCACAGACGCGGAAACCGTTTTGGGGGCCGTCGACGACGCGGGCTGGCGGCTGGAGGGCGTCACGATTACCGGTGCCAATCGTCCGCTGAGCAAGGCAGCGACCCTCGCCAAAGACAGTGATGAGCAGGTCGTAGCCAGTGCCGTCTGGACGATGAGCCGCGGGTCGTTCATGGTCTTCCGGCGCGGCCAATTGCAATTCCAGTATGACCTGGGTCCGACGCAGGGCTTGAATGCGCGGCTCGGATCGGCGCCGGAGGCTGGTCCCGCGGTCGCGGCCAGTTGGATTAAGGACATGGGCCGGTCCATCGGCGATGCCCTCGAGTTCCATTCCGGGGCGTATCCACAGTTTGCACCGGACAGGCTCGAATTGATGGGACTGCCGCAAGCGGTTGCCCCTCTGATCACCGACTGGCAGGAGCGACTGGGACTGCCGGTTACCGTGTTTGATGCGCTTGAACCTTTGACGGAGCGGCTGCCGGCGCCGGTGGGTGAGTGGGTGCGCGCGAATCCTGGACTTCTGACCGTGGCAGCTTTGGCGGCGAGCGGCCAAACGACCATCGATCTGTCGCCGCCCAAGCTGGTTGCGGCGCGGAAGCATCATCTAATCAACAGCATCGGGCGCGCTGTATTTATCTTCTCCGTTGCATCCATGCTGGCCTGGACGGTACTCCTGTGGACGCAACTGAACATGGCCAATCGAGCGGCGTCAGTCGCGGCGCACGAATTGTATTCCCTGCAACATTCGGGACCGGCCGCTGAGGTCGAACGAGTGTCGGGACTGCTTACCGGAATCGGTACGCTCAATCGCGATCTTACGGCGCGTGCCCATCCCTGGATGCCGCTGGTCAAATCGATCACATCGACGGTTCCTGCAGGCGCCGAACTTGCGACGCTCAGTTTCGAAGCTTCCGAATCGGAGATACCAGGCATCGTCATGCCTTCCGCGCGGCTGGAGGGCAAGCTGGGCCCGTCGGATCGTCCGCACTCGTTGATCTACGCTGACTGGATTGGCCGCATCAATCGATTCACCGGAGAGGGTTCGGCGCGGGTTGTGTCCGACCGTACCGTCGATTGGCATGGAAAGCGCTATGCCTCGTTCGTGGTGGAGATTCGTCCGCCTGGCACCACACAGGGGGCGGCCAAATGAACTTACGCCAACTCCCGAAATGGGTACGCTGGGTTGCGCTGGCCATCACGTTGTGGTCGGTGTGGGGACTGGCGTTGCGTCCGATTTTCACGCGGCGAATCAACGTTGCCCAACAGCAGCACGCCGATTGTGATCGGCAGGTTGCCGCAATCAAGGAACGGATGGGAGAGGTGCCCACCGTGCTGCGGGCCGTCGACTCATGCCATCGCGTGCTCGATTCGTGCCTGACGAGTTTCGGCTCTTCGCGAGACATCGATGGACTGGCCTCCGTGATACGCCAAGCGGGACAGCGGCTGGGTCTCGAGCGTCCTCAAGCAGAGCCGGAACTGCCAAGCCTGCTCAAAGTCGCCCGCTCGACCGGGGGCCCCGTTTCCGGCGGGATTCGGCTGGACACGCTCGTGTTCGCCGTATCGGCCAAAGGCAGCTTTTTTAATCTGGGTGCGTGGTTGGACGACATCGAACGCCGTCCGGACTTTCGAACTTGGAACTCCTGCGAGTGGAGCCGCAGCGACGACGGCGAACAAGTTGCGTTCACCGGCAAAGCGGTTCTTCTCACCCTTGATGATGCGGGACCAGGTGAGTCGCGAAGAAGAGCAGGGCTTTAAGATGACGGATAAGAAACGCAAACAGGTGATCTTCGCCATTCTCGTCCTGGCGGTCATCTGGGGCATATATAACCAGCCGTGGAAACATTACGGTGCGTCACGTGCGCTGCAGGAAAGAACAGAGGCAGCTTCGACTGCGGCAGCGACTGCGCCGGTCATGGCCGCGGCAGCAACGGCCCAGACGGCGCCATCGAGCGCCGGCTTCGCGACTGAATGGACTGTTGATCCATTTCGCAGCACTTCGACAACCGCGACTCCGAAGTTGCCCGATGCGCCCCGGGAGGCGGTGGCTGTGCCGGTGCTTCAGGGAATAATGACCACTGGGGACAAGCCGGTGTGCGTCATCGGTGGAAATATTCTGAAGCCCGGTGACCGAGTTGGCCAATGGCGGGTGCACACGATTACCTCGGCTAAAGTCGAGCTTGAAAGGGTCACCGACCGCCGGCGCGTCACGCTATCGGCTGGTGGGACGAAGGCAATGGGGGATGGGAATTGATCATGAAGAACTCGAGAAACCTTCGCCGGTGGACCCGCTCGGTCCTGTCGCTGGTGATTCTGCTTGGTGTGCAAATCGCGCATGCCCAGCCTGGTCCGCGAACGGTCAGTCTGCAATTCTCGAATACCGACATTCAGACGGTCCTTTCGGCCTTGGCCGAGCAAGTCGGGTTCAATCTCGTTGCCGGACCAGACGTCAAAGGGGACATTAATGTCCAGCTCACCAATGTCGACTGGCCGGTTGCCCTTAACACCATCGTGCAGGCCAACGGCTATTCTTACTTTTGGACCGATAACGTTCTGGTCGTGATGACGCCGGGCAAGGATGCGCCGGAGGGGCTGAGCCACAAGGTGATCACCTTGCGCTATGCCAATCCGCAGGCGATCAAGCAGGTACTGACCAGTGTCCTTTCATCCCGGGGGAAGATCGAAATCGTCAGCACGGCATCTTCTGCTGCGGGTACAGCATCTGCCGCGACTGTCAGCACTGGACGGCCGGTGCTTGTCCTGACGGAAGCCACGCCGCTCATGCCGGCTCTGGAAGATCTGGTTGGTTCATTGGATGTGCCCGTGCCGCAGTTCGAGATCGGCGTGAAGTTTATTGAAACCGACATCGACGATCGAATCGGCGTGGGATTCAGCTGGCCGACCCGGATTTCAGCGACCATCGCCGACCAAACGTCATCGAACTCATCGACCACCACAGAAGTTTCGGGGCCCGCTGCCCAGCACAAGTTTGCCGACAGCCGGAACTGGCATGTGGGGACGCTCAGCATCGATCAGGTGAGCGGATTTCTCGAGGCGCTTCAGCAAAACGGCACCTCACGGCTGTTATCTGATCCACGCGTGACCGTTTTGGAAAACGAGAAGGCCACCATCAAGGTGACCACCACCTACCCGGTACAGACGCTGAACCGCCTCAATGAAGGCGGGATCACCCAGGATATCGTTTCCTTCCAGGATCTGGAGGTGGGCATCACCCTGACCGTCGTACCCCGGTTGAACGATTCCAATCAGGTGACGCTCGACGTGGAGCCGATCGTGGAGGAAATCACGGGATTTACCGGACCGGCGAACAATGAACGGCCGATCACCGCGCGGCGCACGGTCAAGACCACTGTCCGGGTATTGGATGGTGCCACCCTCGTAATCGGCGGGTTGGTGCGTGAGAACAAGATCGAGACTCACCGGAAGATATTCTTACTGGGGGATATTCCCATTCTCGGAGCACTCTTTCGCCACACGACCATCGAAAAGAAGAAATCCGACCTGCTGATATTCATTTCGCCGCACATCCTTCCTCGGGCGGAATGAGCTCTGCCAGATAGCGCTTGATCGACGGGCGCCCCGCCATGATCTTGAGATCATGGGTGGGATCGAGCCCGGCGGGGTTGGTGCGCAAAACGGCGCCCGTCTGCACACGCACGAACTGGTCAAGTCATACCGTGGCCGCCGGGTGGTTAACGGCGTCACGGTGACGATTGCCCCGGGGGAGATCGTCGGACTGCTCGGGCCGAATGGCGCGGGCAAGACCACCACCTTCTACATGACAATCGGATTCATCAAGCCGGAGACCGGCGACGTGCTGTTGGGCGAGCGGCCGATTACGCGTCTGCCGATGTACAAGCGCGCGCGTCTGGGGATTGGCTATCTGCCGCAGGAGCCGTCGATCTTTCGAAAGATGAGCGTTGCCGACAATGTCGTCGCCGTGCTGGAAGCACAGGGGCTTTCGCGAGCCGAACGAAAGAAGCGGCTCGTGGAACTGCTCGAGGAACTCAATATCACCCATGTCGCGAAGAATCGCGGGTATCAGTTGTCCGGGGGAGAGAGGCGCCGGGTGGAGATCGCCCGCGCGCTGGCGACACGCCCGAAGTTCATGCTGCTGGACGAGCCATTTGCGGGGATCGACCCGATCGCGGTCGAGGACATTCAGTCGATTGTCGCCAAGCTCAAACAGAAAGGGCTGGGAATTCTCATCACCGATCACAACGTCCGCGAGACGCTGTCCATCACGGACCGGGCCTACATCATGTGCGATGGGGATATCCTGAAGGAAGGGACGGCGGAGTTCCTTGCCAATGATCCTGAAGCCCGGAAGATATACCTGGGAGAGAAGTTCCGCTTGAATTGATGTGCCCATCGCAGGGCTGGTTTCGATCTCAATGCGAGGTGGCGATCACCGAACACCGTGTGGCTCATGACCAGCATTCTCTCGCCCAGAAGGATCATCCACAACCCGGGGCTGAAACTGCTGGCCCTGGCCCTGGCGATGCTACTTTGGTTTCATGTCGCCACCGACCGCGAATACGAAATCGACGTACCCTTCGAATTCTCCTACATCAATCTTCCGGACTCGCTGACCCTGAGTGAAACACCTCTGGCCAGGGTGGACACCCGCATGCGCGGCACGGGCAAACTGCTGTTACCGACACTGTGGCAGGAGCAGCGCTGGCCGATCGATCTTTCAAGAGCGCGCAAACCGGGTGTGATTACGGTTCCGCTGACGGTTACGGATGTCCCTCTTGCGGGCATTGAAGGGGTCAAAGTGCTGGATGTCCTCGGTCCCGACGATCTCCTCCTTGTCATCGATCGCGTGGCACAAAAGAGGGTACCGGTTGCCTCGAACTGTGCGTTCGAGACCGATCAGGGGCATGTGTGCGTCGGTCCGGAGATTTGGTCACCGGATTCGGTTGATTTGACCGGGCCACGTTCTGTGCTGGATCGGATCAAGTCCGTCTTCACCCGCCGTGTCCGCCTGACGGATTTGTCCACGACGGTGGATCGCGATATTGAGCTGAGCCCTCCAGCGGAATACGGCGTTCGGATGTCGCCCTCGAAGGTCCATTTGCACCGGATTGTGGAGGCGTATGTCCAGCGTGAGTTCGGCAATCGCGTCGTCCAGGTCACCATGCCGGATGTTCCCGACACGATCGGAGTATCCCCATCGACCGTGAGCGTTTTGGTTGGCGGACCGGAATCGGTCATGGCCCACCTGACGGAAGACTCCGTATCGGTTGGCTATGTGGCGTCTGCAAAGGATGTGACCGGCGCCAGGCGGCGGGTTTGGACGCATGTGCCGGCGCAATTACGGGTCTTGAAGATCACCCCCGATTCGGTTACCGTGTGGCGTGATGGGCGCACCCGGACCAGTGCTCGGCATTGAAACCTCTTGCGATGAAACCGCCGCCGGGGTTGTGGGACCCGACGGGCGGATCCTCTCGAACATTGTCTATTCGCACACGGTGCACGCCGACTATGGCGGGATTGTCCCGGAGCTCGCTTCACGCGAGCACGCGGGGCGTCTGCCGGGGATTGTGGACGAGGCGCTGAGTACGGCCCATTTGGATGTTGGCGATCTGGCGGGAATCGCGGTGACGGCGGGTCCGGGGTTGGTGGGATGCCTGCTGGTCGGGGTTGCCTACGCGCGTGCCTTGAGCAAGCCACGCCGGATTCCGCTTATTCCGGTCAATCATCTCGAGGGACATGCGCACACGCCGGCGATGACCGATCCAGATATTCAGTATCCCCACCTGGTGTTGATTGCATCCGGCGGCCACACGTCGCTGGTTCTGGTCGAGCGGAGGGGGACATTTCGATCTCTGGGTCAGACGCGCGATGATGCCGCGGGGGAGGCGCTGGACAAAGTCGGAAAATGGATGGGGTTTGGTTACCCGGCCGGTCCCGCGCTGGACCATGCCGGCGAGTCGGGGAATCCGGCCGCGGTGAAATTCCCACGCGCCAAATTCGATGGCCAAGGGTACGATTTCTCGTTCTCGGGTGTGAAAACCAGCGCCGCGCAAGATTGGGAGCAGCGGCAATCGGGGAAGCGTCCGCCGATTGACCGCGCGGATTGGGTGGCATCGTTCGAGACGGCTGTGGTCGAGGCTTTGTGCGACAACTTGTTTCGAGCGGCCGAGGACTTGTCGATTGGAACTGTAGGATTGGCGGGTGGTGTGGCGCGCAATCGCCGCTGGCGACGGATGGTTATGGCTTGGGCCGAAAAAACGGGGCGGCATGCCGTGGTTCCCCCACCCGATCTGTGTGCCGACAACGGGGCGATGATTGCAGGCGTGGGACTCTACCAGTGGGCACAGGATGCGGGCACGAATGTCGCCATCGATGCCGTGCCCAATTGGGGGCTGGGGTGCCCGCTTCCGTTACCGGACTCAAATTAGTCTCTGTCAAAACTGATTGCTTATGATTACTCTGCACCTCAGAGGAAGCGAAGATGCCGCAGATCGCAGATGCGCCATTTCAAATTCCGGTCCGTGCTTATCGCCGCCAGCTTGACTCGCTCGTGAAGCAAGCGCTCGCCGAGGACATCGGACGCGGCGACGTAACAGTCAAGGCGCTGGGTTTCGGCACGACCCGGGGACGCGCGAACCTGATTGCGAAATCGCCCGGAGTGCTGGCTGGGGTGGACGCGTTTGAGAGCGCGTTCCGACAGTTGGATCCCCGATGTCAGTTCCGTTGGAAAGTGGCCGAAGGCGCGAAATTTCGCGCCGGTGTACTGATCGTCCAGATTCACGGGCGCGCGGCGGCGATTCTAACCGGAGAGCGCACGTCGATCAACTTCCTGGCGCGTCTTTCCGGGATCGCGACAGCGACACGTTCGGTGGCCGATCTGCTGCCCAAAGGCGCCGCGCGGATTCTGGACACGCGCAAGACGACACCGGGCTGGCGCTATCTTGAGAAGCGCGCGACCATCATTGGCGGTGCAGTGAATCATCGCCTGGGGCTTTACGATGCGCTGATGGTGAAGGACACGCACGTGGAAGCAGTGGGCAGTGCGGAAAGGGCGATGCGCCGCGCGCTTGCCGGGGCGGGCCGGAAGATTGTCATCTGTGAAATTCATCATCGTTCAGAGATCGACGTGGCACTCTCGCTGGGTGCGCGGTGGTTGCTGCTGGATAACTTCCGCGTAGGGGAGTTGCGTGCTGCCGTCAAGAAGATCCGCCGGTTTGAACGGATGCACGAGGCCAGCGTTACGATTGAGGCGTCGGGTGGAGTAACTGCGAAGACGGTTGCAGCCATTGCGCGGTGCGGGGTCGACTTCATTTCGGTGGGGGGCATCACGCACTCGGCGCCTGCGGTCGACTTCAGCATGAAGTGGGTGATGCGATGATGATCTCCCCAGCGGCCGATCCCGTCACCACCGAAGTTATTGGCCTGCTGCGCAGCCACAAACGCGCGCCCGCCATGGGGGCGCTGGCCATGGAGCTGAATATCAGCAAGCCGCGGCTTCTGCGCGCGCTCGAAGCGCTCAAGGAGCTGGGGTATGTGATCGCTGTCGATCATGATCAGCGGCTGGTCCTGACGTCCACCCCGGATCGCATGACCGACATCGAAATCCTGGCAGGTTTGAAGACGCGGTCATTCGGCCGCCACCTGCATTGCTACCGGAGAATCGGATCGACCAATGCAACGGCCATTGACCTGGCGGAGCATGGCGCGCCCGAGGGGACTGTCGTGGTCGCCGAGGAGCAGACCAAAGGGCGCGGGCGATTGGGCCGTCACTGGCATTCGCCGGCGGGGATGGGAATCTGGTCGTCGATCATTCTTCGCCCACCCGTGATTCCAGCGCAGGCGGCGGGTTTGTCGCTTTTGGCGGCGCTGGCATTTGCCGAAACAGCGGAGACGGAATTTGGCCTGGAAGTGATGTTGAAGTGGCCCAACGATGGGCTGATCAAAGGCCGAAAAGTTTGCGGGGTTTTGGTGGAGCTGTCTGCCGAGGTTGACCGGGTTCACTACGCAGTCTGCGGAGTGGGCATCAACGTGGCTCATGGTGTGAAGGACTTCCCCTCCGCCTTGCGCAAGTCGGCCGGATCACTTGCGATGGCGACGGGTGCCCCGGTCGAACGTCTGGCGTTCTATCGTGCGTTTCTTCAGCGATTCGAAATGATCTATCGCCGGTTCCGTCAGGAAGGCCTGAGCCCGCTCCTCGCTGATTATCGCCGTCGCTCGCTGCTCTTGGGGAACAAGGTTGTTGTGCGTCAGGGGCGTCTGAAGATTGCCGGCGTCGCGGTCGCCATCGATGACAGCGGTGGGTTGGTGATCAAGCATGGAAAGAAGGAAACGATCGTCCATTCGGGTGAGGCGACCCTGCGATGAAGTGCGGCGTCATGCCGCTGTTGAGATGAGGTGCGGCGTCTTGCCGCGGTTGAGATGAGGTGCGGCGTCATGCCGCGGCCGAGATGAAGTGCGGCGTCATGCCGCCGCACTCCAAATGGACTGGTGAGATTTGAGAAACTACCGGGTTTCGAAATCGTATCAATGGGCGGCGCATATGGAGGTCGCCATACTATGCTAGGTTTCCTTCTGTGGTGTGTGCTGTTTATTCTATGCTGGCCGTTGGCACTCCTGGCGCTGGTGTTGTTTCCGATCATTTGGCTTCTGTTGTTGCCGTTTCGGCTGATCGGGATCACCGTCAGCGCGGTCTTTGAACTCTTGCGAGCCATCCTTTTGCTTCCTGCCCGTCTTCTCGGCGGCCCGCGCCGGATTTGAATCCCCTGTAAAAAAACCGCGCCGCAGGTCTGGCGGCGCGGTTGTCTTTTCCAGATTGGCGCGCTTGCCGCTATTGCTTGGGAACCGATACTTCGGCGGGCTTGGCGAGTTCCATGCCGAAAGTTTCGCCGGGGGCCAAATCGAGCTGTTTGCCTTTGGTGGCCAGTGCGACTCCACCACCGGCAGCGGCACCCGCGACGGCGCCGATCGCTGCGCCCTTTGCCTTGTCCTTGCTGACGAGCGCTCCCAGCACGCCTCCGGCTACGCCCCCGATCGCGACTTTACCGGCATCGCTGACGGCATCAGCTTTCGCCTCGAGGACGATCGGCTTGGTTTCAACGTCGTACACCTTGCCATTGGGGGCAGTGATCTTCTCCACGTTCAAGACGAGCCTGGCGCGTCCCTTGGTGCGGTGCGGTTCCTCGACCTCGGTGAGGTGGCCCTTGACCATGGAACCGGCGGGGAATACGGTCACTCCGTTGATGTCCATCGGTTCGGTGGTCTTGGCCGAGAAGGGATCACCGGCTTTGTTGGAGTCGGTCCTCAAGTGTGTCAGCAACGACACGGTCACTGAAGACCCGGCCGGGACAAACACCATTGTCTCACGCGGTGCCTCGGGTTTGGGCTCCGCCTTGGGTTCGGCTTTCTTGACCTCCTGCTTCTTAGGTGCGGCCTTCTTGGCTGGAGTTGCTTCCGCGGTAGGAGGAGTGGACGCTGGGATCGTGTCGTTGCGCACATCGGTGGCGGCACTTCCGGGTTGAGCCTCGGGCGATCCCGCGACCTCCGGTGCCTTGGCAGATTCCTGTTCTTTTGTGCCGCAGCCCGCGATCGCGAGCATGCTGAACACGCCGATTACGATGATGAATCTGATTGTTTGTTTCATAATCACCCTCCGCTCGTCTTTCGCCCGGTTTCGCACGCCCGTCATTGTCTGGGTGCAGAAACAATACGTCACTCGCCGATGTTGCACAATCAACAACCTATACAACGCGGGGCCAATTCTGTTCCCCGGAGAATCGCCGAACTGCAAGGGGCTGGAAGCCCCTTGCCCGCAACGGATTGGTCACCAGCACTACACGCCGTCAGGTGTGGGATGACAGGTTCGGACCGTCACCGCTTGTCTCGCGGTTCCGAATGGAAATGCAGATCTTTCGGAATCGTCTGCCGCTTCATGCCCGGTCCGGCGATGGAGAGGCGCAGATCCTGATCGCCCTTCGCCTGGAACATGCGCAGCTTGATCGGGTGGTAACCCGCCTTGAGTGCAATCGACCCCATCACATCGCCTGATCCATGAAGGCCATCATTGTCGATCAAGAGCGTGTCACCGATCACCAGCGTGCTGCCGTCGTCGGAGGACAGATACAGGTCATACAATCCATCGGCCGGGATATTCAGAAATCCCGACATGGTGAGTCCGTATAGTTCCTTGCGTGCGAATGAAGGAATGGCCACGGTGTCGGCCACAAACTTTTTGATGGGCGTGATTGAGTCAAAGTTCGGGACCTTGGACCAATCACCCTCGAAATACGCTGCATCTAGACCGGGGATGAGATTCTTGGCCGGCTGAGAAGCACGCGGGATCAGTTTCTGATAAGTCGAGGTCGAGACAAAGTGGTCATTGGCGCCGGCCAGAATGGCCCGGGTGCGAACCGTTGTTGTCTGCGTGACATGGAGTGGTGTTGTGTAAACCGGCGAGGCGGCGGATGGTTCGGTGCCATCGATGGTGTAGTAAACGGTGGCTTTTGGAATCGGGCAGGTCATGCGCACTTCGAGCGAATCCAGAAATGCATTCCGACTCGCAGTGATGTTGGCAACGGTGGCATTAGCCTCGTCGGTCATGGGTCGTCCGAGGCGCACAAGATCGTTTGCCGTTTTCAATGCCGTCAGCGCCAATAGGCGGATCCGCGGTTCATTCGGCAGGGTGATCGTCTTCGCTGCGGCTGACAACGGGAATTGGAGGAGGAAGAGATTGGTGAATTGGTACGCCTCGTTTTCGCCGGTCTTGCTGTGCCGGTGGGTGCCGGTCCAGGCGACGGGAGTCGTGTTGATGAATCCCGGTGCGATCTGATCCACTTCTTCGTGAAGCTGGCCATTGACGATACGGTTGTTCCACTGTCCCAGCCGTTCGCCGTAGTCGGGGAGGATGGCTTCCTGCCGGTGATCTCCCATCTGAAAGGTCCCGACTGCCGGTCCGCCGACTGCGGCAGCGATCAAGTACAGGCGATTGAATTCTCCATCCGGAATGGCGATTGACTGACCAGCGCAGCGCATGACGTTCGCCGCCTTCGGTGAATTGGGGCCAAGAGCAAACGGAACGTCATGGAGTATCAGCGTGTCCGGCAACAGTTCACCCGATAGCGTGTTGCCCATACCATCGAAATCGCCGTCGCGCCGATCGGCGTCAGTGCTGACACCATCCAGGTCATACGGCAACGTTACGGGTTGATACCTTGGCTCTTCGATCAGAACTTTCTTGCTCGGAGCGAGGGTCAGGGCAAAGGCTTTAGGCTGGTAGGGAGTCAGCGAGAAGCTGAGTGCGCCATCCTTGATGTCCGCCGGCCGCAACGATTCTTCCACGCCGTTGATCTCATGAGCGGAAAGAACTGGACGTGCGAACCGGAGACTGGCTGCGTTCAATGGCCTCCCAAGGAGCTCCCGCACCCGGACGACAACCTCGTCGCCCATTTCACCCAGCTTGACCGCGTTCACCATCACCTGCGGCTCGGAAGACTGTTCGACTCTGAGGAGAGAGAATTCCTTCCCGAGCGTTCCGTGATGGGGCGGAGTCTGGAATGCGATGAGCGGCTGGTTGAGACGGGCGGCTTGCCACGGCACGCCACCGTCGCGCCAGCCGTTGCTATGGCCGTACACGGCGAAAAGAAACTCGTGATGTCCGTTGTCCATCGACTTCTGATCGCCCACCCATGCCCAACTGTCGTAGACGCCGGGTGTGTGAATCAACGTCAGCCGCAACGTGGTGTCGATCGGGTGGTCCCAGCCGTACTTGCAGTCATTGAGGATGGCGACGCCATAATCACCGCTCCGCGAGGTCATGTCTGCCCATTGTTGGCCGGGGACTTCGTATAGCTTCTCGTGGTTCAATCCGCGTTTGATTGTCCCAAGGCAGATGTCGTAGGTGACACTGTCATTGGGCGTGGCCAGCGAGAAGGCGGCCTTGAGCATGGTGGCGCGCTCATACCAGTTGGCCTCGTTGTCGAATTCGACACGGTCACCGGCGGCGCCGGCGGCGAGGCGAACGACAGTGCGGATCGAAGACTTCCCAAAGTTCCGGGTGACTTCGATGCCGACACGCGCCGAACCGTTCTCGATTATGCGCGTCTGGACCCGAACACGCGCCGAATCGATCGGCTTGGCCATGATGTCGGTGTAATCGATCTCCCACGCCGGCCAGCGTTTGGGTTTATCGAACAAAGTCTGGAAGGTCAGAGGTGAGGACAGCAACTCGCGTTTGGCGACTTTGTCGATAATCGACGATACGTCGCCGTTCTCATCGATCTTGACCCGGTACCGTTTGTTCTCCAGAGTATTGCGCGTGACCGTCAGTTCGGTGGAGGAGTTGCCGGTTGGTTCCGCTGCACGGATGTCGTAGACGGCGTAACCCACCGACGGCACGCGCGCCAGGAAGAGAACAGTGAGGCTATCGCTGTGGGCGATGAGTACCTGTGACGGGACTTCTTTTCCCGCCGGATCGATGACTCTGACGGTCCTGGGGGCGAGGGAGTTGAAACCCACGGTCGCTTGCACAACATCCTCGCGGTCGATGGCGAGCGGGTTGTACACGACGACTGGAGTGCCTTTGCCGTGGGTGTCGAGCGCGGGGGTGGTCGCCTCGACGGCATGTTGCAGCATCCCGGCGAAGCTATTCTGGCAGAGGATCTCATCGTTCCAGGAGAATTCGTACGCTTCGGGAATGCTGGTCCCGGTCAGATCGTCGTGGAACTGATGCCAGAGAAACCGCACCCACGTATCGCGGAGCTGCTGCCGGGGATAGGTCATGGTACCAAGCAACTGTCCAATCACCGACGCGCGTTCGGTGGCGTCGGCAAGTTGCTCGTTTTTGCGATTCCACCGTTTCATGGCCGCTTGCGAGGTGTAACAACCCACGCCGTGGCGGGTCATCAGAAATTCACCCGTATACCGGGGGAGATTGACATTGCCGGCGGACGCGGCGATATCCACCAAGTCGTCCGAACCGATGCTGCGCACTTTGAGCGGTCCCTGCTTGAGTTGCGCGTTCTCCAGCCATGCGACTGAGGCGGAATCGGGAGCACCGCCGATATCGCCAACGCCGAAGTATTTGTAACCGGCGTAGAGTCCCGACTTCTTCCCATCGCGGTCGATCATGTTGTACCAGGCGGTGTCCGTGGTCAAATCCACCGTGATTGGTTCGGAGTAGGAGCCTGGGTTGATTCCCGCGACTAATGTCGACCCGTCGACTCCCTCCCAGATGCCGATGTCGAACGGAACGCCGACCGACGAACCCCAGGTGAGCTTTTGCGTGGAGAAGCTCTTGAGACCGCAGTGGGCGGCAATCGACGGCAGGGCAAATCCGAAGCCAAAACAGTCCGGCAGCATGACATCACGGCTCGTCTTGCCGAATTCGCGCTTGTAGTATCCGTTGCCGTACAGTGCCTGGCGCGTCAGCGACTCGAATGAGGGGATATTCACGTCGACGGCATCGACCCAGCTTCCCGACAGACGCCACTGGCCGCTCGCGATGTATGGTTTCAGGCGCTCGAATTCCAGCGGGTAGTACTCTTTTAAGAGCATGTACTTGAAGGCGCCTTCGAAGGAGAAGACGTAATGCGGATAACGGTCCATGAGTTTGAAATTCAGTCGAAACGTTGCCGGGATGTATTCATCGATCGTGTTGCGAATTGTCCAGCGCCACTGGGTATCGAGGTGCGCAGTGGCCACGACGTTGAGCGTAGGCGTGTGATCGGGCGGTTTCTGTGCGATACCAAGCGTCGCGATTCCGATGACCAGTACGAAAGCGGCGACTGCGATCCGGTTCATGTCTGTCTCCCTCCGATTCAAAACAAAGTTCACGAGTGATCAGGTGCGTCGCATCTTTAATCGGATTCCCTGCTGTTTTAGCCGGTCGAGCAAGACCGCGCCGAGAATCACCAGGCCCAAGACGACTTTCTGAGTGTAAGTTTCGACGTTGGTCAGATTCATGCCGTTTTGGATGACCGCGATGATCAGGGCGCCGATCAGTGTCCCAATGATGCGTCCTTCGCCACCGCTCAAGCTGGTTCCGCCGACCACCACGGCGGCAATCACATATAATTCGTAGGTCAGTCCGTAGGTCGGCGCCCCGCTCTTGAGTTGCGAGGCCATGAGCACACCGCCGAGCCCGGCAAGCACACCACAGAGCGTGTAAACCAGAAGCAGAATTCCGCCGGTCCGGATGCCGGCCAGGCGTGCCGCTTCGGGATTGCCGCCGACGGCATAGATATATCGTCCCAACGTCGTGCGGGTCATGACGACATGGGCCATGGCGTAGAGAACCAGCATGAGTAGAACGGCGTACGGAATGCGCAGAAGCGGTTCCGCGCCGCGGCCGAGCAGAACGAATCCTCCCGGAATCTGATAAATCGGTTTTCCCTGCGAGATGATGTACGCCACTCCGGCGGCCACCTGCATCATCGCCAGAGTGGCGATAAACGGGGGGATGCGAAAGCGGGTGATCATCAGTCCGCTGAACGCCCCAATCGCTCCGCAGAGCAGGATGCCGGCCAGGCCGGAGAGGAGCATGACCCCACCGGAGGCGGTGTCGCCTCCCGCGTTGCCGATGAGCCAGGCTGTCACCACGGCCGACAACGCAATCAGACTTCCCACTGACAGATCGATCCCGGCGGTGATGATCACCATGGTCATCCCGATAGCGATAATCGCGATCACCGTGATCTGATTGGCGACATTGCGCACATTGTCGGCCAAAAGAAAAGTCGGCCAGCGATAGGACGGCGGTGTGAGGACACGGGCTTTGGAGTATGCTGGGATTGCTGACGTAATTGATTGTACGACTGGGGCAAACCCCTGGGTTGTTGCAATTAAGTTCGACACCGCGACAGTGTCTGCCAATGCCTCAAGTTGCGCGCGAACGGTGGGTGGATCACCGGCGAGTATCTGGACACTCGCGTTTCCTGACTGTCTCAGACGAGACTGGAGTGCGTCAGCGAATGCCTGGTCCTGGGCATTGTCGCCACAGACGATGAGAATATTCTCAGTGCGTTCCGCCGGAGACAGCGCTGCGTAAAGTGCGCCAGCGGCATCGGCGCCGGTCGTGTGCTGATCTTGCAGCGTCAGAACGGAAAAGAGAATGCAGAGCAAGATGAGAATGCCAAGCATGCCGTAGTCGGCAACAAAACGCGACAGAGGACGGGAGGTTCCTTGGCTCACTCTTGCCGGCATAACATCACAAAGGGGTTATCCTGCCAGGGCCATGATATCCTGCTGGGTTGCGACGGACGGATCCAGTTCACCTGCGATTTGGCCGTCACGCATGACGAGGATCCGATGGCTGATTCCCAGGACCTCGGGCAGCTCGGATGAGATCATGATCACGACTTTGCCCTGGACCGCCAGATCGCGAATCAATAGATACATTTCATACTTGGCGCCGACATCGATACCGCGCGTGGGTTCGTCGAAGATGACCACCTGTGATTGTGATTCGAGCCAGCGTGCCACAAGAAGCTTCTGCTGATTGCCGCCGGAAAGATCTTCGGCGCGCTGATCAGGACCAGACAGGCGAATGTCCAGCAACTCGACATGCTTGAGGAACCGTGAAGCCTCTTTCCCGCCATTGATCCAACTCAGCTTCGACCAGAAGTGCAAATTGGGGAGGGCGAAGTTTTCTTTGGCGGTGGCTTTCAGGATGAGTCCCTGGGATTTGCGGTCTTCGGTGAGCAGACAGATACCCTGCTTGATCGCAGACTGTGGTGAATCGACGCGAAGTCCATCACCGTCGAGAAGGATCTCTCCAGCAGCTTTGCGGTCTGCACCGAAGATCAGGCGGGCAAGCTCGGTGCGTCCGGCGCCCATCAGACCGGTCAGGCCGAGGACCTCGCCGCGACGGACACTGAACGACGCATCACGAATCATGCCGCCGCTCAAGTGCCGCACTTCAAAACGGATTGCCTCATCTGGCGGCGGCGCCTTGGGGAATTCCTCTGTCAGTGAACGGCCCACCATCTGCTCGATCAGGCTTTGGCGGGAGAGTTCGGAGGCGGGGCAGGTCGTAATCGTTGCGCCGTCGCGCATGATCGTCACGCGATCGGCAATCGCCAGGATTTCATCGAGCCGATGGCCAATGAAGATCACGCCCACCTGTTGATTGGTCAGTTCTCGCAGGATGCCAAAGAGGATTTCGACTTCGCGTGGCGTGAGGGCGGCGGTCGGCTCGTCCATCACCAGAATGCGCGCCTCGGCCATCAGGGCGCGCGCGATCTCGACCAATTGCTGCTCTGCGACTGTCAGGTCCTTGACGAGCGCATCGGGATTGATCTTCACGCCCAGCTTTTGAAATTGGCGCATGGCCAGCGTTCGTTCGGAATCCGAATCCACGAATGCGTGTTTCGTTGGCTCGTGACCGAGGAAGAGGTTGGCGTGGACGGTCAAGCCTGGTACCAGCATCAACTCCTGATAGATGGCAGCGATGCCAAGGCGCTGCGCATCGGAGGGCGAGTGAATCGACACTGGACTTCCGTTTACAGTAATCACGCCACGGTCGGCGCGATGGACACCGGTGAGGATTTTGATCAACGTGCTCTTGCCGGCACCGTTGGCGCCGACCAGCGCGTGGATTTCGCCGGGGCGAAGTTCGAACGAGGCGTTGTTCACAGCCTGCACGCCGGGAAACGACTTCCCGATGCCGCTCATGGTGAGGATGGGTTGGGTGGCGGGATTGGACATCGCCCTCACCCCCTGCCCCAGAGGGAGAGGGGAGACATGCCCAGCAGAACTGCAGCCTTCTCCAGTGTCGTTCGCAGGGACGTCATTGCGGCATCTCTTGACTACTTGGTGGATGCTTCTGCACTCTTTGGACCGAACAGGGCGCAGGGGATAAGGACTGTCGGCGCGACCGCACCGCCGGCGAAATATGTCTGCATCGCCTCGATCGTCTTTTGCCCGATAATCTTCGGTTGCTGGATCACATCGGCGTAGATCTTGCCGGCCTGGATGGCGGCGCGCGCCTCGGGGACCGCGTCGAATCCGATAATTGTCACGCGGCCGACCTTGCCCGCCTTCTCGACCGCAGCCAGTGCACCCAAGGCCGAGTCGTCATTGATGCCGAAGATCGCTGCGAGATTGGGATGGGCCTGCAGGATGTCCTCGGCGGTACGGAATGCCTGGTCTTTGGTGCCGTGGCCGGG
>JACRMA010000030.1:40127-41318 GCA_016235085.1 Candidatus Zixiibacteriota bacterium | reverse complement strand
GTCCGGCGCCTTGGCCAGTTCATCTTCGAATCCTTTGACGCGCTGGATTACCGATTCGACCTCGGGATGATCGATAATCGCCACCTCCCCGGTGCCTCTGAGCGCCCTGACAACCGCCTGAGCGGCCAGCGCACCGCCGGCAATGTTGTCGGAGGCCACGTGTGACACAATCTTGACACCATCGGCAAGGCAGGCGATGTCGGCGGTGAAGACCGGGATGCCCGCGTCATTGGCGGTGCGAATCGAGGTGCCGATCGATTTGGAATCACAGGGAGAGAGGATGATGGCGTCGACCTTGCGGACGATGAAATCCTGGACCTGGTCTTTCTGTTTGGCGACGTCGAACTCACCGGCGGTGACCAGAAGTTCGTAGCCATTCTGCGCCGCTGCCTCTTTGAGCCCCGCCTCCAAGTCTTGATAGAACGGATGAGTGCGGGTGAGCAGTGAAACACCGACGGTGATCTTCCCCGCCGCGGTCTTGTTCTGCGATTTCGCCTGTTCCTGTGTCTGCTTGCCGCAACCACTGGCTGCCAGGACGATGAGCAACGCCAGAGCCAGGCGCGCAATCGAACCGATGCATTTCATACCGACACCTCCTGGGCGGAGTATAGCTAATCGGGGGGGCGGTGTAGGCAAGACTTTAATGGCCCAAATGAACGGTCCATCGGAACCTCGGCTAACGGGTCTTCTGGTCTTTGCTATAAAGCGTGAGCAGGCGGTTCTTGGAGCGCTTTCCCATAGAGATTAAAGTCAATTGCAGGGGCTGTTCCCAGGCTTTGGAGTCTTGCCAAGAGTCGCAAATAGAAGAACATAAGAGCATGATCCGGCTCACTGCGGTGAATGTCCAGTACATTGTCATCGCTGAGTCTTGCTTCGAATGATCCATGCCGCAGCGCGCAACCAAGATCAATTCTCGAATTATGGTCTAAGGACCGCAGAGCAGTCTCGAGAGGATTCCCCATTGGCGGCCTCCATTTGCTTTTCAAAGCAACGATCCCTGCGAGGATGGGTCGCGGAGGAACAGGGGGGGCGGTACCGTAGATGTTTGGAATATGTGTAGAGGTGCGCTTCAATGCGCGGACCGAGGCTGCCTTCTGGCCAGCATACTCGACGTACGCCTTTGAAAATGTGGGTTTCACCTCGATTACGGCGTAAACACTCTCCGCCGTGATGTACACTACTCCACTCTCG